>JAUQXU010000096.1 GCA_030837935.1 Candidatus Brocadia sp. | reverse complement strand
ATTAATCGGCACCATGATTAGCTTCGTAATAGCAATCATGCTGGGGATATTTGCGAGTTGGATGTTGCAATATCCATTAGCCCTGGAAAATAGCAATTCAGACACTGTCGACTATGGGGATTTATTTGAAATTTAGGCTTTGAGAGGAAGGTACTGTGGCAAGGATACGGGAGATGCTTACTGGCAATACCTCTGCTGCCTGGGGTGTAAGATTGGCAGAGGTTGATTATGTACCGACTTATCCAATAACACCTCAGACAGAGATTATTGAAACACTGGCAAAGTGGATCTGTGATGGCGTTATGGACGCCAGGTTCGTCTCCTTAGATTCAGAGCATTCTATGATTACCGCTGCAGGGGCTGCATCGGCGACGGGGGTAAGGGTTTTTACTGCAACTTCAAGTCAGGGCCTTTTGTACGGCTTTGAGATGCTTTATACCGTAGCAGGATGGCGTGTCCCCCTTGTGATGGTAAACGTATCAAGGGGCTTATCTGCCCCAATAACGCTCGAACCCGATCATAACGATATCCTTGCCGCGAGGGACTCAGGGTTCCTGCAGATTCACTGCGAGACCTGCCAGGAGGTGCTAGATTCGATTCTGATGGCATATCGACTGTCAGAGGACGAGCGGGTACTTCTCCCCATGTTTGTAAATATGGATGGATTTCATCTTTCCTTTACCAGGGAACCTGTAGAGGTGCCGGATATAGACGAGGTGAGAAGGTTTCTACCACCGTATCAACCAAACCACGCCTTTTTTAAGGCAAGCCAACCAATGGCTCAGGGTTTGGCGGCCATTGGAGGTTCTCTCTATTCTTATTTTAAATACCAGATGCATCTGGCTAGCATGAAGGCATTAGATGTTTATAAAGAGATATCCGGAGAATTTGAAGAGATATTTGGTCGAAGATACAACACCATCGAAGAATATATGACTGAAGATGCCGAATATGTCTTGATTATGTCCAATTCATTTTCAACCCTTGGGAAGGCCGCTGCAGAGAATGCAAGAGAAAAGGGGATAAAAGCCGGGCTCCTGAAATTAAGGCTCTTAAGGCCATTTCCGGAGGTAGATATAAAGGAGGCGCTGAACGGGAAGAAGGTCGTGGCTGTCTTAGACCAGAATATCAGCATAGGGAAAGGAGGCATCTTGTATTCAGAGATTGCCGGCGCTTTGTATCATGAGCAAGGGAAGCCTCTTTTATTATCCTTTATTGGCGGACTCGGGGGAAAAAACATTAGTTCCCAGGAATTTGAGTTTATCTTTGATACTATGATTAAGGCAGGCAAAACAGGGAAAATTTCCGCGCCCCTACTCCTTTATACAGAGGGAGAATGGAAGGAAATGGAGAGATTGAAACATTTAGCCGGGAAAAGGCAGGAATCGTAAATTAAGATTATTGGCTTATTACACCGACATAAATTAAAAATAACCAATTTTTGCATTTTTATATGTGCTTTTGATTTTTTAATTTAAATTTCATTTGGTAGTATGGAATTGACTCTTATAAAATCTATCAAAGACTTACCAGCAGAGGAAAATCTCTTTCCAGGCACTCCTACATGTGCAGGGTGTGGGGGACTTCTGGCATTGCGGCACTGCCTGAAGGCCCTGGGAAAAAAGACGGTAATTGTAAATGCAGCCGGTTGTTTTACCCTGCTTTCTGTCTATCCATTTACACCTTTTCAGAATTCCTGGCTTTATACCGCAATGGCCTGCGCTCCTGCCGGGGCACAAGGGATACGGGACGCGCTGGACCTATTGATAAAAAAGGGGAGGCTTGATCCCGCAGAAGATTTGAAGGTGATTGTACTAACGGGCGACGGGGTTGCCTATGATATAGGCCTTTCATCCACATCCGGGGCTATACACCGGCATCTCGACTTCTACTACATCTGTTCTGACAATGAGGCGTATGGCAATACGGGCTTCCAGTCGTCAGGTGCAACCCCCTTTGCATCAAAAACGGGAACAACGCCAATAGGAAAGACAAGTCCAACGGGAACCATACTCGCCAAAAAAGACCTCTTTGAGATATGGAGAAGTCACAAACCACCGTATCTTGCTACCATTTCTCCAGCTCACCCGGTTGATTTGATTAATAAATTCAAAAAGGCAGAACAGTACAAAGGGCCAAAACTCTTTATAAGCCTTTCGCCATGTCCTCCTGGATGGACAGCGGATCCGGCCCATTCTGCCAGGCTGGCGAAGCTCGCAGTCGATACGGGTCTCTGGGCTCTGAAAGAGTCTATATGTGGTAATGTACGGCATACGGTTATTCCGAGGAAATTTAAGCCCGTTGAAGAATATTTAAAGGAACAGGGACGATTTGCGCATCTCTTTAAACCGGTAAGACAGGAAGACGTCCTCAAGGAGATACAAGAGATAGTTGATACGTATTGGAAGGATGTTCAGAAAAAGGAGTCAATAAAGGCGTGAGATATCACAACCACCCAGTTGAAGCCGGAACTCAGAAAAAAAGCTTTTTCTTTCCGGTCTTCATTTCGGCTACTGGCTCCTGAATTCTGAATCGTCAAGACATATCTATATCTTCCGAATCAGAGGTTGTATTTGTTCTTTAAACCGCATCAAAGCATTGGCACGATGGCTGATCTTGTTTTTGATGGAAGGATTTAATTCGGCAAAGGTCTGATGGTAATCGGGCACATAAAAGATGGGATCGTAACCAAAGCCAAATTTTCCCTTAGGCTCTTCGGCAATAAACCCTTCACAACGACCTTCGACAGTAAAGAACAACCCATACGGACCAGCAAGAGCGATAGTGCAGACAAATCTTGCCGTACGCCGTTTCTTCGGTACGCCTCTTAATTCTGATAATACCTTTACTATATTTCCTTCATCGGTGGCATCGGGTCCCGCATACCTGCATGAATAGACACCAGGACGTCCATTCAGGGCGTCAATTTCAAGTCCAGAATCATCTGCCATTGCCCATGTATTACAGGCCTTTGCCAGGATGATTGCCTTTTTTACAGCATTTTCCTGAAACGTAGTTCCGTCTTCTTCTATCTCCGGTAAAAAAGGAAAATCATTACTACCTCGAAGCAATATCCCGGGGACATCCTTAAGAATCTCCTTTATCTCCGCCCTCTTTTTTTCATTTTGTGTAGCTACCAAAATAGTCTTTGTATGTACCGTATTTACGAATGAAGTCATATCTATTCTCCTATAACTCCTTACTAATTATTTTCCAATGCCTTTTTTTGAATTTCTGCAATCTCACAAATACCTTTTTTTGACATCTTCAACATCTCGGATAGTTGGCCGTCGCTAAAAACGTACTCTTCTCCTGTGCCTTGTAACTCAACAAATTTACCATCGCCAGTCATTACAATATTCATGTCTACCTGTGCAGCAGCATCTTCCGCATAACAAAGGTCCAACAGAACAATACCATTTACAATCCCAACGCTTACCGCTGCGATACTATTAAGGACAGGGTTTTCCTTAATCAGGTCTTTGCTCTTCAGCCACTGGATAGCATCCATCAATGCCACGTAACTACCCGTAATAGCAGCAGTGCGCGTACCCCCATCTGCCTGGATAACATCACAGTCTATCCAGATAGTCCGCTCCTTTAGCAAGGCAAGATCAATAATGGAACGCAATGAACGCCCAATAAGTCTTTGTATTTCATGGGTTCTCCCCGTTACTTTTCCTTTGGTGGATTCCCTTGGAACCCGTACCGGTGTGGAGCTCGGCAGTAAGGAATATTCTGCCGTAATCCAACCTTCACCGGTATTTTTGATATGGGGAGGCACACTTTCTTCTACCGAAGCGGTGCAGATGATCTTGGTATTGCCGGTCTCAACGAGCACAGAACCTGGCGCATATTTCGTAAAATGCCTCTTAATAATTATTGGACGTAGTTCATCGTGTGCGCGATTATCGACTCTCATCATTTTATTTACGCAAGAGAAGTTTCAAAAGTGCCTTTTCTACATGAAGCCTGTTTTCTGCCTGATCATAAACAACGGAATGCGGGCCATCAATGACTTCGTCCGTGATCTCTTCTCCCCGATGGGCTGGCAGGCAGTGCATTACCTTTACATCATCCTTTGCTAATTTCAAAATATCGTTATTAATTTGAAAACCCTTGAAAGCCTGTTGGCGCGCCTCTTTTTCTGCCTCTTGTCCCATGCTGATCCATGTATCCGTATAAAGTACATGTGCATTTTTAGCTACGTCTTTGGGGTCCTGATACAGATGTATTAAATCATTTCCGTCTGCCATCTGCTTCGTTTTAGCAATAAAATCTGATGTAAGTTCGTACCCCTTTGGCGAAGCAACATAAAAATGGATGCCCAGTTTTGCACAGATTTGCGCCAAAGACCGCGCAACGTTATTTCCATCTCCTATAAAGGCTATTTTTACGCTGGCATAGGTGCCAAATTTTTCCTTGATGGTATACATATCTGTAAGCGCCTGACAAGGATGGAGATAATCAGATAAGGCATTAATAACTGGTATGGATGCGTATCTGGCCAATTCCTGAATGGTATCCTGACCAAACGTACGAATAACGATCCCATCTACATAACGCGAGAGTACCCTGGCACCGTCTTTTACCGCCTCCCTTTTGCCAAGATTTATATCATTTTGCGTCAGATAAATGGCATGCCCTCCCAGCTGTAACATTGCCACTTCAAAGGAAACGCGTGTGCGCATAGAACTCTTTTCGAAAATCATCCCCAGGATTTTTCCATTCAGACACTTTTCATCGTACCCCTTGTTGTGCCATTCTTTGAGTCCTTTGGTAACATCAAATATTTCCTCGATGTCAGCTTGAGAAAGATCTGCAATTGAAAGTAAATCTTTGCATTTCATAGGCATTCTCTCATAATTTAAGGTTTAGAAAGGATAGATCTTATAATGTTCAGGCCTTCATCGATGTGCTCTTTTTTAACATTAAGCGGAGGCATAAATCGAATAACTTTGTCATGAGTACAATTGAGGAATAGCCCTGCCTGGATACAATTTTTGATAAACTCGGATCCACTCACTGTAAGTTCAATTCCAATCATGAGACCTATACCACGCACCTCGTGTATAATTTCATGTGTTTTTTGCAGTAATTTTAACTGTTCGATGGAATACCTACCAATTTTTGTAACATTATCAAGCAGGAATTCTTTTTCAATCGTTTCAAACACGGCCACCCCTGCTGCACATGCCAGAGGATTCCCTCCAAACGTAGATGCATGACTGCCGGGGACAAGACTCTTTGCGATTTCTTTTTTAGCCGTCATTGCGCCAATGGCCACACCGCCACCAAGCGCCTTTGCCAATGTCATAATATCAGGCTCAATATCATAGTGCTGATATGCAAAATATTTTCCAGACCTACCCATACCGCATTGAACCTCGTCGAGGATCATCAACAATCCTTTTTCATCACACAGTCTTCTAATACCTTGCATAAATTCTTTGGTAGCGATATTAATACCACCTTCACCCTGGATAGGTTCCAGCATAATCGCGCAGGTCTTATCGTCGATTGTTTTTCCCAGTGCTTCCAAATCATTGAATGGAACGTAGGAAAATCCTTCAACAAGCGGGGCAAATCCTTTATGATATTTTGGTTGTGCAGTTGCGGTAACCGTGGCGATTGTCCTGCCATGGAACGAGTTTAAAAAAGTAATTATCTTATATCTGCCGGTATTTGAGTTATGGATACGGGCAAGTTTGATCGCCGCTTCATTGGCCTCAGCGCCACTATTACAGAAAAAACACTGGCCACCAAAGGATTTTTCCGAAATGTGCTTTGCCAGTAATCCCTGTGGTTCTGTATAATATATATTAGGTGCGTGCTGGAGTTTCTCC
>JAUQXU010000095.1 GCA_030837935.1 Candidatus Brocadia sp. | reverse complement strand
CTATATCAAACAAAGCCCTTTTGTCCGGTATGTGTCCCTTCATCTTGATCACTGCGCCAAAGGTGCCAAAGGGGGGAAAAGGGAGGGGAAGGAAATACGGCAGGGTGGCCGCAACGTGATACTTTCGGCACATGAAAAAGTGTCCTAATTCATGAGAAAGCAGAATCATCATTATGGTGATAGAGTACCACAGCCCATTAACATAGTAAGTGGTCAAAAACGTCGCAATAAAAAGCAAGACATGGATACGTGCCTTGCTAAATAAATTTAATGAATGAGAAGATTCCATAACCAATTAAATATTATCAAAAAAAGACATTAAATTCAATGGGATTTGATCGTAGCCAATATAGGGAAGAGGGCTATGTGTGATTACAGGATTTCTTGCGTAGTTCCCGTAGTTTAAAAATGTGTAAGAGGTGATTTTCCTATCGGATAAACGTTAAAACCAATTTCATGGATTTTCTGATGATCTAAAATATTACGACCGTCAAAAAGAAAGGCCGGCTTTTCCATGTTCTCAAAAATCTTTTTATAATCCAATGTCTTATACAGCTCCCATTCCGTCATAATCGCAATAGCATGTGCGTGCTGCGTTGCCTTATAAGGGTCGGTTTCGAACTCAACATATTCCCGGCTGTCTTTTAAGTCTTGCTCTGCATTGTGTAATGCTTCTGGATCGGTTATGACAACACGGGCATGTTCTTCAAGTAATTTTCTGACAACATAAATAGCCGGTGATTCCCGTGTGTCACCGGTGTTCGCTTTAAAGGCGAAACCAAAGAGGGTGATACGCTTATGAGCAATGGTATTGAACATTGCATGGATCATTTTTTGCACAAAGCGTCCCTCCTGATACTCATTGATCTTTACGACATTTTCCCAATATTGTGCAACTTCATGAAGACCGTAACGCTCACAAATATAAACTAAATTGAGAATGTCTTTCCGGAAACAAGACCCGCCGAAACCAATACTCGCGTTAAGAAATTTCGATCCAATCCGGGAATCCATGCCAATCGCACGGGCTACTTTTTTGATGTCGGCCTCTGTTTTTTCACATAAGGCGGAGATGCTGTTGATGGAGGAAATTCTTTGTGCCAAAAATGCATTTGCCACAAGCTTTGAGAGTTCTGCACTCCAGACATCGCAAGTAATAATCCGATCTCTTGGAACCCAATTGGCATAGATTTCAACAATTTCTTCCCTTGCCTTGCGTCCCTTTTCGGTTTCCCGAGATCCGATAAGTACGCGATCTGGATTTTCCAGATCAGAAATGGCAGTTCCTTCAGCTAAAAATTCCGGGTTAGAGACCACATCGAAGTGGATTCCTTTGTTCTTTGCATTGAGAATGCGTTCCATAGCCTCGGCAGTCCGAACAGGCAATGTGCTTTTCTCAATAATGATTTTGTCTGATTCTGCAATACGAACAATGTCTCTTGCGGTTTTTTCCCAATACTGCAGATCAGCGGTTTTGCCAGCCCCTCCACCATACGTTTTCGTGGGTGTGTTGACAGAAACAAAAATAATATCAGCCGTTTTTATATTTCCCTCGATGTCAGTAGAAAAGAACAAGTTTCTGTCCAGAGCTTTCTTGACAACCTCCAATAAGCCCGGCTCATAAATGGGCAACTTTTCTGTTTGCCATGCCTTAATCTTTTGTGCGTTTATATCGGCCACCGTCACTTTATATTGCGGACATTTAGCCGCAATCATGGCCATTGTGGGCCCTCCGACATATCCTGCGCCAATACAAAGTATATTTTTGTTGAATTTTTTATCAGACATATCTTTGTGTTCTCTCAAGGTACTTCAAGGGATATTTAAAATATTGTAGCAGCACGATGCCCCCCCTAGCCTTGTCATCAAGGGGGAGGAAGCGTTTTTTTCCCCCGCCCTAATCTGCACTTGGGATGATCATTATCGCCAAAACTATATATTATAGTATTTTTATCGAAGATTTCAAATTTATATTATTTAGAGGGGGTATTTGCGCCAGCCATTGCATTTTGAAAATCATTTGATTCTTACCTCCTGTCTGATATAATTTC
>JAUQXU010000094.1 GCA_030837935.1 Candidatus Brocadia sp. | reverse complement strand
GGTATAAAAATTCTACGGCGTTATCCACAATATAGCATCCTACGCCAAGCGAACCCATATAAGATGCAATTTCAATATCAGCATCGGATGGATCCAGGATACCGTTCGGATGATTGTGAATAATAACATCCCCGTATTTTGCCTCTTTGACCATAGCAGGCACGGCACGCCTGTTCCCCATGGCATAAACATCCACATCGCTTATAAGATGCTCGTCATTCATCCTACCAACGAGGAACACCTCGTTTCCGCCAGCATTCTCAACGGCATCCCGGATGGAAGAGATGGCATCGGGCATGATAAATTCTTTGGCGAACCATTTAGTCGCTTTCATAAACTTAAGTATAAGAAAAACGCATATAGTATACAATTAAAAATAGGCTTCTTTAATATCTGGGTCTCGTGGTGGCAAAATACTGGCCTTTTGTTTTATCCCTTGACTCTTTTTCTCGTTTTCATATAATAAATTTTTTTCTAAATCTGTTTGATCTGAAAGGAAAATACCGTGAAAAAGAATTATCTGTTTACGCCAGGCCCAACCATGGTGCCACCTGAGGTCGCATTGGCCGAGGCGCAACCAATGATCCATCACAGAACACCACAATTCTCGAAAATCTTTGCTGAATTGAGTGAGGACTTAAAGTACTTATTCCAGACAAAGACAGGCGAGGTCTTTACCCTTATGTCCTCGGGAACAGGCGCTATGGAGGCATGCGTTGCGAATGTTTTGTCAAAAGGCAATAAGGCCCTGGTGGTGGTCAGTGGAAAATTCGGAGAACGCTGGACAGAGTTATGCAACTGTTTTGGCATTGAAACTATTCCAATTTGCGTTGAAAATGGCAAGGCCGTAAATCCAGCGGATATTGAGATTGCGCTCAAAAAGACGCCGGGAATTGCTGCGGTATTTACCACGCAATGTGAGACCTCTACCGGTGTAGTGCATGATATAAAGGCCATTTCGCCTCTGGTAAAGAAGTATGGGGCGCTCATGATTGTCGATTCAATTACGGGAATTGGTGTCCATCAATTCCTGATGGACGAGTGGAATATTGACGTCGCTATCACTGGCTCTCAGAAGGGGTGCATGATGCCGCCTGGTCTGGCCTTTGTTTGTGTGAACAGCAGCGCCTGGGGTGTTATTGAAAAGGCAGATTTGCCCCGATATTATTGGGACTTCAGGAAGATGAGAAAGGACTTAAAAGACAAAACAACTCCTTTTACTCCCGCGGTTTCTTTGGTTATGGCGATGAAGACTGCCATGGATATGGTCAAGAAAGAAGGGATTGAGAATGTCTGGAAGAGACATGCACGCCTTGCCCACGCGACAAGGGAAGGTGCAAAGGCGCTTGGCCTGGAACTTTTTGCAGGAGAATATGCCAGCAATGTATTGACTGCAATCAAGGCTCCTGAAGGGATAGATATCGATAAGATCATCAAAAAGCTAAGGGATGAGACAGGGGTAACTTTTACCGGCGGGCAAGATGAGTTAAAAGGAATGATTGTCAGGATCGGACACATGGGTTATGTGAATGATTTCGACGTCATTGTTGCCATCGCCGCCCTTGAAAAGGGACTTTATGAGGCGGGGTATGCCTTAGAATTAGGCAAAGGGCTTTCCACGGTACAATCGTTGCTGGTAAGCAAAAAATAGCTGAATTTTCAGAAATACACCGTAGCGCGGCACAGCCGCAACCAAAATGGATCACCCCATTTCCCCCCTTCGCAAGGAGGGGGGCTTCGTCGTGAGCTCAGTCGAACGATAAAGGGGAGATAAAAAACTTACAAAAAAAGATGTTTTTAAACAGAAACACCACAGGGCATCTTTTGTGTTAATGGTAGGAGCTGACTCTGCTGCCAACACTTGCCGCAAGAGAGGATTCCGACCTTGGTTTTAGAAAATTTTTTTTCTGTCACTTCACCCTTCTCTCCATTCTAAGCTCTTTATTGCTGTTTTCTTATTATTGTGTACGCCCAGCATGGGCATTAACTAATGGGTGAAAGTCCCTGCGGGAAAATCACCGTAGATTCGAGGTTGAATATACGCGAACCGCTAGCAAAATTCAAGGGCGATTTCGTGAGA
>JAUQXU010000093.1 GCA_030837935.1 Candidatus Brocadia sp. | reverse complement strand
AGAGCTCGCTCCGTTGATTAACGAGATAGCAAGATTTGTTCCTAAGCGGAGGATGCGTAAACTTCATATTGGACTTTTCGGTTATTCAAGAAATATTGAAGGGATTACCTTGCCTAGGGTGATTTCTTTTTGTGCTTCCCTCTATTCGATCGGACTACCGCCGGAGTTGCTGGGATTGCATTACTTAACTGAAAAAGATTTAGTGTTTCTTAAGACTGCGTATCCGTCATTCTTTGAGGACCTTTCCATGGTAGCATCGTATTACAATGGTGATGTTAAAAAGTTAATATCCCCTAAGATTGCAAAGGATATCGAGAAGGTGGTGAGTATGGTAAAGTATACTGAGAACCTGTTGCATAGCGAATATACATCCCAAATTATTCAGGCCATTCTCTCCGGGAAAAAAGAGACCATTGTGGAAAATGTGGTCGCAGCAGGGAAGATAAGGAGATTCTTAGGATAATCACGTGCAGGCGGCAACCAATATTTTCTAATAAATCTATAATACGATAAAACCCTAAAAATGCCTAATATATTAGTTAACAAAATATTACAACGTTATCTTATGAGAGAGTGGTTCCGGATGTTTTTGCCGTCATTAGTATGTTTTGAATTTCTGATGTTCTTAGGGTTTGCTATTCAATTGTTGCATAAAGGACTCGATATTGTTACCCTAAGGGCACTCATCCCCCACCTCTTTATCCAGGCAGCTCCTTATTCTATTCCCTCTGCACTCCTTACCGCTACGGCTATGACGTATGGCCGTATGAGTGCTGATCATGAAATTGTCGCTATCCAGACGAGCGGTGTACATCTGATGAAAATAATTACACCTGTTTTAGTGATTGGAAGCATCTTTAGCTTATTAACATTAGCTTTATCAGCGGAGGTTTTGCCGCGGTCTTGTTATAAAATAATATTACTCCAGGAACGCGCAATCAATAACATCCTGGCCGGACGTATGGCTACCTTTCAGAAAAAGATAGACCTGCGTCCGTACCAAATTTATATAGGAAACGTGGAAGATAACGTTAATAAAGACATAGCGGTAATTGAGTATGCTGATGACTATGTGACGAATGTTATTCTGGCCGAAGAGGGAACAATTAAAATGGATGAGGCGACAAATAAGATACTGCTCACGTTGCATCGGGGAGAATTCCTCAAACCAAATTACAAAAAATTGGATGAGATACCTCGTTTGGGTGTGTTTAATGAAACGACATTCGAGATTTCTTTGAGCGAAAAGAAGCGGGAAGCTTCTGCAAAATATATGACGGTATTTCAACTTTGCCGGTCCAATAGGGAAATTGACAAGGAGTTGGCAAAAAACGTAAGAATGCCATTGGATTCAAAGAAGACCAAAGATATGTTAATCAAAGAACTCTCCGCGTATCGTCAGGAATTGAGTAGTTTATCCAGAAAACGTGATGATCTCACCATGGAACTGAAGCGGTCAAATGAAAACCTTGCCCGGCAGAAAACAAAGATTGAGGGATTGGAAAACGAAGGCAGGATAGCCAAAAATTATATCCTTGTTGCTAATGAAAATTTGATTCAGGTAAAGAGAGAAACGAAGGCTGGGACATTGATGGGTGAAGATAGGGATAAGAAAATCATGCAAATCAAAGAAACGATCGAAAGAGAAAAGCAAAGGATTTATGGTATCGAGCGCAAAGTTGCCACGGCCGCGGCGGTGCAGGGTGATGAAACCAGAAAAATCGCCTCACTTTCCCAATCCATCGCTGAGATAAATAGTCAGCGGGATATTTTGTTGGAAAAAATCGGAGCTATTGAGGACGAGGCACATATTACCGACAAAGAAAAGATAAGACGAAAAAACGACATTTCCATACACAAGAGGTTGTCGCAAGCATTGTCCTGTATAACTTTTATCATTATTGGTGTCCCACTCGGGATTATGCTGCGCAGTGGACATCTCATCATTGGATTTGGCGCCAGTTTTTTGGTGATACTGTTTCTTTACTATCCACTGGTGGTAACGGGAATCGTGATGGCAGAGAATACGATAGTGCCTGTGATTCCTGCCTTGTGGGGTGCTGATATTATCCTGTTTATTGGTGGTATGTTTGTTTTCAGGAGATTGTTTGCCAGATAAATGCCTTAACATATCCTTAACCCGAATGGGCCGGAAGCGTACAATGGAAATTTTAAGACGCATTGCACCATTTCCCTTTTCCCATCAAACAAGGGAGAGCGGAAATCTGTATCTGTAATTTTCAGATACACAACGTTCTTGACTTTTAACGGAAAAGGATTACTATAATTTGTACTAAATTACGGGATTTACTCAGTATTGGGAGAGGAAAGAATAGAATTTTTCCGGTATCTCATATGATCAGATAGTTTCAAACATGCACAATAACAGACTCTTCTTCGGGATAAATATTGGAAGTAAGTGGACACGCGTAATCATGGTATTGATTATTGCAAACGTCAGCGTGTTTATGCTCCAATTGTTATTTTCGACGGTGAGTATGCAGTGGTCACATCAGGGAATGAATATCTTAACGGATGAGCAATTGGGGAATCCATTGATGCATCCATGGCATTATCCTGCTTCCGACAAATTCACAAAGTTGTTCTGGCTTTATCCGCCTGATGCGATAGGACATTTATGGTTGTGGCAGTTCTTTACATACATGTTCTTGCACAGTACAACGGACCCGTGGCACTTGATATTTAATATACTGGGTCTTTGGATGTTTGGTAGTGAAGTTGAGCGGATACTCGGAGTAAGGCGATTTTTAACGCTCTACTTTACCGCAGGGATATTTGCCGGGATATGTTGTTGTGTGTTTACTCCATGGACCCCTATCCTGGGAGCTTCCGGAGCTATCTTCGCCATTGAAGTGGCCTTTGCCATGTATTTTCCTAACGCTACAGTCATTTTTTATTTCTTTCCTATGAAGGCAAAGTATCTGGTTATGATCTTTGCCGGTATTACGATATTTAACTGTATTATTCCCAGGGATGGCAATATTGCGCACTTTGCTCATTTGGGAGGCCTTGTTTACGGATTTTTATTTGTCCGATACTCGTATCGGGTCGTGGACCTCCTGAGAAAGTGGCAGATTCGTCAACAAGAAAAAGAGATGACGAAAGATCATGAACTGCGTGCAAAGGTAGATGAAATCTTGGATAAGGTGAATCGTGATGGGCTGAGAAATTTGACATGGCGGGAACGTAATTTTCTTAAGAATGCCAGCAAGAGGTATAAAAAGAGCAAAGAATTAAGGAATTAATGATGTCGGTTCATTGGGATCGGGCAGGCTCGTTGCAAACTGCCACTTTCTGGCTGCCGGGCTTTTAGAGATCGTGATCGAGTGCGTCACGATTGTTGAAAGGGTAGAGGATGATTGAGATTGTAGTAAATGGAGCCTGTGGGCGGATGGGGGCTAGAATTGCAGCCCTTGTCTTTGAAGATCCCGAGTTAAAATTGGTGGCAGCATTAGAAAGATCAGGTCACCGTTCGATTGGTAAAGACGTTGGTTCGGTTACCGGTGGCGGAGAAACGGGCATCAAAATTACCATGGCAATGAATGCGCACGCGGATGTCTTAATTGATTTTTCATCACCCGAATCTGCGGTAGCTATAGCCGAGTATTGTGCGCGACAGAATATCGCCCTTGTTGTTGGTACGACAGGGTTGAACGCGCAGCAGCATGAAAAAATAAAGCACTTTTCCAGACAGATCGCTTGTTTGGTCTCTCCTAATATGAGTGTCGGTGTTAATGCATTGTTTAATCTCGTTGCTCAGGCGTCAAAAATGGTGGGAAAGGAATTTGACATAGAAATTATAGAAACACACCACCGGTTTAAGAAGGATGCACCCAGTGGTACCGCCCTGCGACTCGCCGAGAAGATATGCGAAGCAACAGATCGAAAGATGGATAAAGACGTTGTCTACGGCAGAAATGGGATTACCGGTGACCGGCCAATGAACCAGATTGGTATCCATGCGGTTCGTAGTGGAGACGTTATCGGTGATCATACCGTTGTCTTTGGTAGTTTAGGAGAACGCATAGAGATTACCCATAAAGCGCACACCCGGGATACCTTTGTGCGAGGCGCCATCCGTGCGGCAAAGTTTATAGCCAAAAAGCCACCAGGGATGTACAGTATGTCCGATGTCCTACAGATGCAACCATAATTGATCTTCAATAACTTTTCCTTACCACAAGGGCGCTAAAGCTGTAAAGTTATTTATTTGATGTCCGTGTGGCTTTCCGGCGTAAATATTTACTTCAATGTACTTTTAGGAATTTTATTTAAAAAGTAAAACTATGAGATTTGATAAATTTACCATTAAGGCGCAAGAAGCGGTGCAAGAAGCGCAGGAATTAGCGGAATCTAAGCGGCAACAGCAAATATTGGCCGTACATATATTGGAAGTCCTTTTGACTCAGGAACAGGGCATTGTTGTTCCGCTTCTAAAAAAATTAGGAATTAATACGGATGCTATTCTCGATAAAACGATGGCAGCTGTCAATAAATTACCGCAAGTAAGCGGATCGGGAGCTCCCGGGCAGGCCTATGTAAGTGCAGAACTTCGGGATACCTTTAATCTTGCCTGGGAAGAGGCCAGCAAACTGAAAGATGAGTATGTAAGCACGGAACACCTGCTGTTGGCGCTGGCTGGACAAAGAAATGTTTCAGCCGGGAGAATACTCAATGAGGCGGGTGTTACCAGAGAAAGTATCTATACGGCATTGAAGGAGATCAGGGGTAGTCAGCGGGTTACAGATCAGAATCCTGAAGAAAAGTATCAGGCACTCGAGCGCTATAGCAAAGACCTGGTCGAATTGGCAAGAAAAGGAAAGCTCGACCCTGTTATCGGGCGCGATGATGAAATAAGACGAGTGATACAGGTTTTATCCCGCAGGACAAAGAACAACCCTGTTCTGATCGGTGAACCTGGGGTGGGAAAGACGGCCATCGTAGAAGGTCTGGCCCAGCGTATTGTCAATGGTGATGTGCCTGAAAGCCTGAAAAATAAGCGGGTGATGTCTTTAGATATGGGCGCACTGATTGCGGGAACAAAATACCGGGGTGAGTTTGAAGACCGTCTTAAGGCAGTACTCAAAGAAGTGGGTGAAAAAGAAGGTCAAATTATCCTCTTTATCGATGAATTACATACGGTGGTGGGGGCTGGTGCGGCTGAAGGTGCAGTAGATGCATCCAATTTGTTGAAGCCGGCGCTTGCCCGTGGTGAGTTGCGCTGTGTGGGAGCTACTACCCTGGATGAATACCGGAAGCACATTGAAAAAGATGCCGCATTAGAGAGGCGATTCCAGCCGGTTTATGTTGGAGAACCCTCCGTAGAAGATACTATTGCAATCCTGAGGGGTTTGAAGGAACGATATGAATTGCACCATGGGGTGCGCATTAAGGACTCTGCGATCGTTGCTGCAGCCACACTTTCCCAGCGATATATTTCAGACCGGTTTTTGCCTGATAAAGCCATTGACCTGATTGACGAGGCAGCCTCGAAGCTGAGGATAGAGATCGATAGTATGCCTGTTGAACTCGACGAGATTGAGCGTAAGATTATGCAGCTGGAGATCGAGAAAGAGGCGCTGAAAAAAGAAAAAGACACTGTCTCAAAACAGCGCACGGAGAAGATCGACAGACAGTTGTCGGATTTAAAAGAAGAATCAGGCGCCCTGCGTACCCAATGGGAGAATGAGAAGAAGGTCATCAAAGAGATACAAGAAATTAATGCCAGGATCGAACATGCCCGCATCGATGAGCAGTCGGCACAAAGGGAAGGAAATTTAGGAAAAGTGGCTGAGATACGCTACGGAGTTGTTCGTGAGTGCGAACAAAAACTCAAACAAAAACATCAGGAATTGCAGGAATTACAAAAGAACAAATCACTCCTGAATGAAGAGGTCGATGCAGATGATATTGCCATAGTTGTCTCCAAGTGGACCGGAATTCCTGTGACGCGCATGCTGGAAGGGGAAAAGGAAAAACTCCTGAAGATGGAAGATCGGCTCAGGGAACGGGTTGTTGGTCAGGATGAGGCCATCCGGGCTGTTTCAAATGCCATCCGTCGCGCCCGCGCCGGGCTTCAGGACCCCAACCGCCCGATAGGTACCTTTTTATTTCTCGGACCCACGGGAGTCGGGAAAACGGAACTTTGTAAGGCCCTTGCAGCCTTTTTGTTTGATAGTGAAAATGCGATGGTGCGCATCGATATGTCAGAGTTTATGGAACAACACTCTGTGGCACGGCTCATTGGAGCACCGCCCGGGTATGTAGGGTATGAAGAGGGCGGACGTCTGACCGAGGCGATTCGCAGGAGACCGTATTCCGTAATTTTATTTGATGAGGTAGAAAAGGCACATCGTGACGTATTTAATATCTTACTGCAGGTCTTTGATGATGGCCGATTAACCGATGGACATGGCCGAACGGTGGACTTTAAAAATACCATTATCGCAATGACCTCAAATATTGCAAGCCAGTGGATACAAGACCTTACGGGTCCTGAAAATGAGGAGGAATTGAGAAGACAAGTGAAACAGGCCTTGAAAGAGGCATTCAGGCCTGAGTTTCTTAACCGTATCGATGAGACGATCGTATTCCACGGTTTGTCAAAGGAGATGATTGGACAGATTGCAGAGATACAGTTGAAAGAACTCCAGAAACGGTTGTCAAAAAATAACTATCGTTTAACGGTTACTGACAGGGTAAAGGAGCGGTTGGTGCAGGAGGGTTTTGACCCACATTTTGGCGCCAGACCGTTGAAGCGTACGATACAGCAGATGATTGAAAATCCAATCTCCATGGAGATTCTGGAAGGTAAGTTTGCAGAGGGCACGGAGATCAGAGTGGATATGGAAAATGGAAAGATGGTT
Organism: Candidatus Brocadia sp.; assembly: GCA_030837935.1. Lineage (GTDB taxonomy): Bacteria > Planctomycetota > Brocadiia > Brocadiales > Brocadiaceae > Brocadia. Next base: position 1,068 of record JAUQXU010000093.1, on the reverse strand, counting down.
TTTGCCGCCGGTGAATTAGTTGCCGTATAAAATTTAATAATCCGATTAAGTTATCTGTTGCGGCTATGCTGCACGAGGAATTTTTATGGAATGGAGCTCATTATGAATAAAAAAATATTTAGCTATATGTGGTATACTTCTTTGTTTGCTGCGGTACTATGCATAGGTCCTTTGATTACTTGTGCAGGAGATTCGGTTAATAAGATAAAACTTGGGGGGTTAAACGCTTTGCTCGAAAGTAATAAAGGTAAAGTGGTGATTATAGACCTGTGGGCGACGTGGTGTCCACCCTGCAGGAAAGAGATACCGGGTTTCATTAATCTTTACAATAAATACAAAGCCAATGGTTTAGAGATTATCGGTATTGCGTTTGATGAGAATGGGCTGGAAGTGGTTCCCCCGTTCATTAAAAAAATGGGCATTAACTACCCTGTGTATCTTGACGGGGGTGATATTGCTGAGGCGCACGGTCTGCAGGCGTACCCAACTACCATCATTTATGGGAAAGATGGCAAGGTGGCCAACAAACATATTGGCTATGTATCGGAAAAGGATTTTGATGACGAGATAAGTGTATTGTTGAAGAAATAGCAAGTAATACCAGGTTGGTATTAATAATTGTTCATCAATCTGTTGTCTGCGTTTGGCGTGTTATGTATACACTCAAACGTGATAAATATTTTTATTATTTTAGCAAAAAAGATAGAATAATTGTGTAAAGAGGGAGAAGTGGAAAAAGGTTTTAAATTTTACCTCTTTTCCATTTCCCCTTTTTCTTCCTCTCTCCTTACCTAAGCTTTTCCTGACCCGTTTGGGCTAGAAAAGTTCTCTCCCCATCCCATTTCTTCAAAATAATATAATGTTACTTGTATTTTGTATTGTTCATCTGTTACACAATGTGTCATGTCACACTTATGTGTCGACACATAACCCAACTTCAACAAATTCGTCATAAAAAAGGTGAAAAATGGGTAAAAATCTGGCAACAAAAAGTCGTAACTCCTTGATATGGTTAGATATTAAATTTTGGAACGTTCAATGTAGTGCCTGAATAATATTATTTTCATT
>JAUQXU010000092.1 GCA_030837935.1 Candidatus Brocadia sp. | reverse complement strand
TCTGCAACTTTGCCGCCACGATATTCCTTGCAATAGATGCGGCCTTCTGCGCATCCCTTACCGCTTCATACTGTGCCTGCCGGAGAAGGACATTTCCTGTAGTCTTGCCAACAACCCTTGCAAGAAAATGGCCATTCATGTCAAGGAATACCACTGCCTTTCCGTTTTTCGTGCAGTGGTGCATAAGAAACGGACTCATCATCACATTACCAACGGTAAATATTGCCCCTAAGTGATGAAGTGGCACTTGAAGTTGGGTCTTACCCTCCACTTCCACTTTTACCGTCTCATGGTCTAATGTAAGATAAGCGCCCTGGGTCATTACGTACAGTGTATTGAGAAGTTGTTTCATAATTTCCCTCCTGGCAGCATTCACCGCCGAGAACGTGGGGAAAGCAAAGTTATACCCATAAATCCCCCTTAATAAAGGGGGATACAGGGGGTTGTCTCTTTTGAATTAGCCACGAATGAACACAAATACAATATTCAATTTATACAAGGACAAACATAGTTTGTCCTTGCCACCCGCATAAATAGCTTAATAAAATGAAATCCCAATACCATCACATAATCCGCTCACCTGTTTCTATGATTTCCTTAACATAGGGGTTTGTTTCGTCAAAATCGGTCCTGGCAAAAGAGTGAGGTTCAATTCGCAGGTCAATATCCCACCTGAGCTTCATAAGCTTCACGTCTTCATCAAAGCCGTCTATGTCCTCCTTATCCCAGAACACAGCAAGGTCTATATCGCTGTCTTTATGATACGTATTCTTCGCATAAGACCCATAGAGATACAACCGCCAGACAGGAATATTGTTTTCCTTCAAGCGTTGTATGTAATCATGGATCTTTTTATAAACTAATTGTTTATCTTCTCTGTAAACCATAATCTGAACTCCTTTATCTATCGTTTCGTCTTTTGTCATATTGTGGTTCTCCGCTGTTTTGTAATCAAACCTTTTTCTTCGTGCCCTTCGTGTTCTTCGTGGTTAAAATCTTTTTGGTTGTGGTTATACTGCCATGTTATTCCACGCTAAACAGCTTTTTAGCTAAATGCTGATGTCTGGTCTTATTGTGTACCGCATCAGGCAAACATGATTCTTTGAGTGAACAGTCCCTGCACCGTTTATCGTTCACCGGCGGCGGTATGAATCTTTCTGTAATCATCCTGTGGACAGCGGCGGCAACCTCCTGTACTTTATTTCGCATGTCCTCAGTAAAAACTACCTCTTTTCTTTCCCTGGATGCATGCCAGAAGATTGCCCCTTTCTCTACCTTCACACCAAGCATCTCTTCAAGGCACATAGCCTGTGCGCAAACCTGTAAGTTTTCATGATGTCCTGCCCTGTGCTTCCCTGATTTGTATTCCACTGGATACGGAACTTTTCCATGAAATTCTACCATGTCGGCCTTGCCCACAAGCCTCAGCCGTTCTGACCATATTGGCAATGCCCGCTCATACCTGATACCTTCCTTGAGATGGGAAGAATCCAAGTCAACATTTTCATGCACAGCCCTGCCACGCAAAGTATACAGATTCTCGTCAAAGGTCTGCTCGATATGGATAAGGGCGCACTGGCGCGGGCAGTAGCTGTAATGCTCAAGAGCGGAGAGCTGGATTAACTCGTCTTCATTATAAGTCTTATTAGTCATATACGTCCTATTTGCTTGTTTTGCGCATCTGTGATCGTGTGCGATAGAGTCTTTCCGTGAATCCACCATTTTTCAGAAACTCCTTTTCCAATGCCCGCAACTGTTGGTCAAGCAGGTAGTTTGTCTGGTGAATCAGGCAGATAATGGTGTTTGCAGCAACTTCAGGAAGCGAAGCCTCTAGATAGGTCTTATAAGTCAAATAGGACTTATCCTTTTGATAACAGAGCTTTCTGACTTCTTTGGCATTCGGATTGTCTTTTGACCAGAGAGGCAGTCCCTTCTGGCGCAGATAATCCTGAAAATCAAGAAGCAACTCTTCAAGGCTTGCCCGTGCCACTCCGATGAGCTTGAGTTCTGTTTTTTTGGACGTGCCTGAGGCCATACTACCTTCGGCTATGTTTTGCTTGCCGCTGCGTGCCGCCTGCACCATCTGGTCATGGGTGCGGGAGCGGCGATCAATGAAACGGTCGCAAAATACTATCGTGGCGTCATACACAATCTCCGCCATTTGGTAAGACTGTAGCTCACGATAGCCACCGTGCGGCGGTATGAGCTGCGGGAGGTCATTTTGGTCAGTCATAGTGTTATGCCCTCTTTTTAAAGTTTTATCTCCAGTGTAACGCCCTTCGGCATATTGACCTGAGTTGGCACAGCAATCTTATTTTTGTAGTCGCTGAAATCACGGGCAGGTTTGTCCATCGCATCAACCTTTACCATTTCAAAGAGCGTATGTGCATGTGCGTTGCCCATGTTTGAGTCATGCTTGAAAACAATGAGTTTGCGAGTCGCCATCTGTCCCCGTGCAGCAGAGCGGTCATGCTCAAACATATCAACAAGCGCATTCCAGAATAGATTCAGATCATCATCGTTGAATCCTGTCTGTGAAGCAAATGGAGCAGAGACAAATCCATGACAGCGATAGAGTCCATAAGGAACGGTGAATTTTCTGCCCATAGTACGGTTATCTCCCTGCTGTTTCTCCGCCTCAGCTTCAGTGGCAACTGCCATACGGGTAATGCTGTGTTCAAGCGGGACAACCTGCCCAATGCTCCGGGCAAAGGTCAACTGAACAGGACCACGCACCTGACCACAGTTAGGCGCTGATTTCAAGGAAAGAACCCCGCCAAATGTTCTGATGTCATAAAATTTTTGGCACATTTTCCCTCTGCCCTGCTCAACCTCTTCTCCTGTCGGTCTTCTTGTCTTAGCATTTTTTAAGATGGCGTTAATCGCATCTTTAACCACTTTACTCGGCTTCGATTCTTTCAGCCAATCTTTGACTTCTTTCTTGTCGGCATCGGATGCAACAGTGAGACAATATTTCGCAGTATCTTCATCGGCATCAATGGACACTCCATTCGGTAAACCATTCTCATCAAGCCATTCATAAACCTCTTTTGAAAGGTCTGCCTTCAATTCCTCTCCTAACTGAATACCTAATTCCTTAAATGCTGCCACATGCGCCCGCCCGAGAACAGCCTTTTCTTTAACGTAAATGTCAAACCCATCAGAACAATTTTTTGTCAACTGCACATAATTCCTTACCTTCCTTTTCAAACACACATCCGTCACAAGCCCATGCCCTGTTTCAGGATCAACACGCGGCAGGTTTCCGGCATCCGGGTCTCCGTTGGGATTGCCGTCCTTTACATCAAAGAATAATACAAAGTCATAACGGTTGTTGATTGGATTGCTCATTTTCTATTCCTCCCTAAATTAAGATTGATTAGTTATTATCTTTCTTTTTGAAGAAATCCTGCCTTTGGTGATAATAACCGACCGCAAACCTTCCTTGATCGTCCAGACTCAGGTGACCGGGGAAGTCTTTAACATCATCTACAATCTCTCCGATTATTTTTTCAAGATTGACGGCGTGGCCTCTATTTTCCAGTTTTGCGATGTGATGGTTTTTCAATTTTATCAGATGCGGAAAAACAGTAACCGGCGTGCTTGAGGCAGAGCCGTAAAAACGGTCCCGAATCGTGGCATTGATGCCGGGGCTTGCTTCCTCCTGAATTTTTTCAAGAACAGCAAAGAGCCGTCCAAGACGATAGCCTGCATTTGTGTTATTTAAATCAAGCGACATGCCAATTACCTCCTTTTCGTTTTTATTGTAAAATCGTTCATTTCTTACAAGCACAGCTTTGATAAGCGATGCCCGCGGATATGTAACTTCACGCTCCGCCCTTATCCTGCGTATTGCTGAAGATAAAAGCGTTGCAGGATACGGCGTTCCCGCAAGGATTGCCTTCATGAAATCACCGGCAAGATTTGGGGTGATATTCTCCGACTTTCCCTGCAATGCTGTTGAAACAAGCAGACGAAAAAGAGAAAGATACTTCGGCTGATTCGGCGGTCTCACGATTTCAATATCTTCAAAATGCTGCCTGATGTTTCGCTCAACATAGACAACGGTTTCCGCATACCAGAAGCGAACGGCAATCCGTGAAGCGTTCGGCGACAAGCCAAGCACATAAAATCTCGTATTGTCATCAAGCGCCGGAGTGGCGCCTGTTTCAGGACTTTTAAAAAGAGCTTTGATAGCCTCATTATCTTGCCCTGATTCTCCTTTTGCCGGTTCTCCGAAAATATCGGCAAACCAGTCTTCAATCTCATGTTTCTTTTCCGCCCAAAAGACTGTGCTTGCATCTCCTGCCTGAAGTCGCTGTCGTGAGCCTTTGGCAAGGAGTGTATTGAGTGCAGTTGTATAAGCAAATTCTGATTTCACGCCTATCGGCGCATTGTAGCCTTGTTTCTTGCCGAAGGATTTGAAGGCATCAAGATTGAACGAGACAATATTCGCCCCTGACGGCTGCGCTCCCCAAACACCTTTAATTGCCGTATGAAGACGTGCCGATGTGTCTGGATTGCCGCTTACAAGACAGATTTGAGAATCAGTTGGTTCATCTTTAGGGCTGCTCAAGATTGTCTTTTTTACAGTCTCACGCTGACAAATAAGTTCGGTATCGCCCTCAAGCTGAAATGTAATATTAGCTCCGCTTTCCTCTATATCAGGCCACAATGAATGATGAAAGAGTTTTTCGTAATTCTTGCTCTCAAGAAAACGGATGACTGCAGCAATGCCCACGTCGGAAGGCATACTGGTAAATGCTTCTTTAATTCTGTCGAGAAAACTCGCTTGTTGCTCTTTTGCGCGCTCAAGAAGTTTTTCGGCATCTTTCTTTTTGTCTGGCTTCGGGCGACCCAAAACATAGGCAGATGTACCCCATAAAAGATTTGCCGCTATGTTGACTGATTTTTTCACTGCTTTGGGAACTAAAAAAGAACGCGCTCTTTTCTTTTTTCCATCGCCTTCACGAGTATCTATCAATCCAACAAAATCACCTTGCCGATTCAGAGTAATAACAAAAGGGACTTCCTGCTGCTGAAAGCCTTCCTGCGCAGCGTTCGACATTCGTTCATTATAATATTTTGTCAACGCCTGCAATATCACGGTCTCACCTCCTTTTCATCAATCCTCATGCGCCCGTTGTCGAGCCTTGCCCTGAAAAAGCGGGCAATGGGCTCTTTACCTTTGTAGTCCATGTCATAGAGCATCCAGCCTAAATCCTGATTGATTGGTTCAGGTTCCGGCAATGGTTTGCCGTTTGTGAACACTTCAAATTCTGCTGCAAATTCCCTGCATCCAAGATACGGACGGTGAAAACACTGTCCTTTCTCAGCACGGCGTAGAAATATCTCTGCAAATTTAACAACTGTATCTTCGTTGCCAGCCTTATCTGTCATCTCGAAATAAGCATGGATAATATACGCTACATCTCTCAAAAAAAGTCCTGCACGCTGCTGCCGCGTTTTTGGGTCGTCTACATAAATACAAATACTTCGAGGCGACATTACGCTCCCCACTTCGTTGCGGCGTACAGATTCCCATTTAATCGGTTTCAGTACATCAACCTGCGTCACCTTCCAGCGAATAGCAGGCTTCCACAGAATCGCTTCAAGCACTCCGCGCGCGGCAGACGGCGTCATCGCGTCGTATGAGACGCGCTCAACCTTCATCTCCGGTCTTGTGAAGCAGGCATTCCGGCCCCAGACCTTCAGACGAAATGGACGGCTTTTGGTGTCTGGTTTGTTCACACATTTACCTCCTTTCTTTCTTATAAAATCTCACTTAATCCCTCTTTACCAAAGAGGGAAATATCAACACATTAACTCATCCGGTTCGTAGATTAAAGACTTATCAGGACAAAAGCCGAGATCAGGATGATACATTGCTCCGCCTTCCTGAACAAAAATTCCCGAATGCACTTCCATAATAGCTCCTTCGTTGTAAAGTTTTGCATGAACATACTTAGGCAGATTTACAACATATCTTTGAAGTTTCCGCATCAGCCACCGTTCCAGCCCCTTCTTTTTCAGTAACCCAAGCAATTCCTCTCCTTCGTCATAACGAACAATCACCGGCGAATATTGTTTATCATCAATCAATTTGAACTTCTGAGCAGCCGAGAAAAAACTGAATCGCAATTCTCTGTCAGGTGCAATGTCTTTCAAAATGTCGTGCTTATCAAGATTATTACCTTGCAGCCAGAAAAGTTCCTTGAAAAACTGCTCGAATCTCTCCGGTGCAAGATGGTCAGCTCTTTTTTCGGCAAGTAGTTGTCTGCCTATTTCTCCTGCTTGTTTAAGGTAGCCAGGAGGAAACTTGCTCGGCGGTATAAAAACAACAACCCGGCCTTTCTCAAGCAGCCCTTCCCTATTACACCTGCCAGCAGCCTGAGCAATGGAATCAAGTCCGGCAATAGCGCGATACACGACAGGAAAATCAAGATCAACGCCAGCCTCGACAAGCTGAGTGCTGATTACACGGGTAGGATGCCCGTTCTTGAGACTTTGCTTTATCTGGGAAATTACTTCGGAACGATGCGCTCCGCACATAAGTGCAGAAAGGTGAAATGTTCCTTCCGGCATTAATTCATAAAGCATCCGGCAGTCATCACGTCTGTTGACTACGCACAAGACTGATGGATGTTGACTAAGTTCAGATGCAAGGCCTTCCCATGTGCGTGGCGTCATAAGATCGTCAGGGGTATGAATATCGACACGTTTGAATGCCTTATGAAGCAAAAGAGGATTCTCTATAATCTCTACGGTATCCGACAATCCTTCAAACCGGTAATCAACAGACTTGTGCGGCGTGAATGCTGGCTGTGTTGCTGTGCTGAGAACGAATGTAACGCCATAGTTCTGATGCAGCTCCTTGATGGTATGAAGGATGGGATTAAGATATTCAGGTGGCAGCAACTGGACTTCATCAAGCACGACAACGCTGTTTACGATATTATGAAGCTTACGGCATCTGCTTGAGCGATTGGCAAAAAGAGATTCAAAGAACTGAACGGATGTCGTCACAATAACAGGCGCATCCCAGTTTTCGCAGGCGAGCCTGCTTCTTGCGGTTTCATGTTCTTCATCTGATACGTCAACGTTGCTGTGATGCTCGACGATGGCATCTCCGAATATTTGTCTGAATTGATCAGCCGTCTGTTCGATAATACTTGTGTAAGGGATAACATAGATTATACTGCGTTTATTGTATCGAACAGCATGCTTCAAGGCAAAAGCCATTGACGAAAGCGTCTTCCCGCCTCCGGTAGGGACTGTCAGTGTAAATATTGCTGGCTTATGCGTTGATTTCGTGATACATTGCCTGAGAATCTCAGCCCGTTGTTTGTTAACGTAAGTATCATCAGCCTTTGCCTGTTTATCAGCCATATAAGATTCAAAGAGCGGCAGAAGTTCATTCAATGACGGATAGCCTTTTCGTGTCTTTGCTTTTTCCAGCTCAAGAAAAGCCTCTGTGTCAAGAAAGTCCGCGTCAATAAGACAGGAGTAAAGCATTCTTATCCACAGGGCATGTCCTTCTTTTGTTATGAATTTTTGCTTGGGGAAAGATTGCTCGATAATGTGATGAGGGATATTTGAGACAGGTAAATTATTAAAAAGTTCGACATGCTGCAAACGATGTTCGAGGCTCTTCCTGCCTGCCGTATCAGTTAGCCAATCCGGCAAGCCTGCGTGGTGTCCGGCAATAATATAACTGAAAATACGACCTGCTGTTTTAAACTTTTCAGTTGAGTGAATTGCGCCGGCAGTAGAATGATCAACCCAGCCCGACTTTGTTTCTATATGTGCATCGGCAGAGGCAAGGAGCATTTTCTGAAAATCCTCCGAATACTTCCCAATATCATGCCACAGCCCAGTAAGATAAGCCCATTCCCCGCATCCGAATTCTGCCGCGAACGATGCGGCAAGTTCAGCAGTTCCCTTTAAATGCTCATCAAGGGGATGCCACTCTTCGGATGGTTTTCCTTCTACACTATGCGCATAAAAAATCGGTGACATACTGCCGCTACCTTTTTTATTTATGTAATTTGCTTTCGCTTCGTTATTTCCTGAAAATCTCTTGAAGACTTCCCCAAATCATGCCACAACCCCACCCAATAGGCCAATTCTCCGGCGCCAAATTTATCGGCAAATTTTTTCGCTAGCCTGGCAACTTCTTTTAGATGGTCGTCAAGTTTGTGCCTTTGGCCTTGTGAATTAGCGGAGTGGGCATACAGTTCTTTCATGCCTGACAGATCCTTTACCGTTGATCAACTGTTGGGATCCAGTATTTTTCTAATATCAACAAGGAACCTTCAACCTGGCTTTGCGCAGGATTCTACTACAAATTGAATTTCCAGGCAATACATATATTTGCCCTATATCAATTCATGTTATTTTGCTAAAAACCGTCCATCATCCCCCATTCCGCTAACAAATGATGTGGCATTACATGCACTACTCTTATTTAAAAAATTCATATTCCTGTTGTCAGATGATACTCCATATGTCATTTTTACTGAATACATTAGAAATTTCAAACCGGTGGCTAATTTCCCCTCTAAAAAGAGGGGATTAAGGGGTGTGTGAGTTTGCCATAACACACCCCCAGCCCCTCTTTCCAGAGGGGCGCATAAAAGTTGCTGTCAGAGACAGTCTAATTTAATGTTAAGGAATTTCAAACACCCCCCATAATCCCCCCGTAAACGGGGGGACACAGGAGGGTAAAAGTCGCCGAAGGCCTAATTAAAACTGATATTCGCACGGTGTTTTTTGACGATGAAGACGTAAACATCTTCGGTCTGTAAAGGGCATGTTCATTTTCAGGTTAAACACGGAAGGGAGCTAAAATGCGTATCAGTCAACGTTTGGGACTGGGGTTCGGCATTATCCTGTTATTATTGATAGGAATGGCAGTTTTTATCTCCCTCTCATTAGTCAAGATTGAGAAAATACAAAAAACTTCCGCTATTCATACCGCCAATTTAAAGACCTCTGCTGAGCTAAGGGAACGTTCCCGACATTGGCTTATAACGGTAAATGACATGATTCAGCGAAGAGATGTATTCCGTTTAAATCATCATGAATTCCTGGAGACCTCTGTAAAGAAAAAAATTGAAGAGATACGCCGGACTATTCATGATGAGAGAATTATTATTCTTCTCAATGAAATTGTTCAGGTTTTCAATACTATTAAATATTTGGACACTACCTTCCTACATGATTTTCGAATGGGAAATAATGCATCCAGGACAATAAAAATATTCGAAGAAGACGCATCGAAGCTAAACCAATTATTAGCAACCCTTGATGAAATGATTACGGTGGCATATAAACAGACTGTTTCTGATTCAATAAGGATAGAAAAGAACTGCTGGCTTTCTCTTTATGCAGGGGCACCGATAGCGGTCATTTTTAGCATTGTTTATACCTATCGTGCAACGAGAGGCGTAACAAAATCATACAAGACTATTGAGAAGCAAAAAGACTTTTTCGATACCATCCTTTCAAACACAAGGGATATGATCTTTATTATGGATAAAGAGAATAAAATCCAGTATATGAACAAAGCCGCGTTAAAAGAATACGGTTTTGCATTAGGAAAATATTGTTGTCATGCACTCTGTCACCAGGAAATACCATGTCAGCAAAACGGTATAGAAAAAATCCTGAAGGGACAGACACTTAAGATAGAAAGGACTATGAACGGGAAGGTTTACGATTCCATTATTGTACCGTTTGTAATGGGGAATAAGGATATTTCCAAAATGGAAATTCTGAGAGATATTACCGAAAGGAAACACCTTCAGGATGAACTTGAAAGATTATCTATTACCGATAAACTCACCGGCCTGTACAATAGAAGGTATTTTGATGACATTTTAGAAAAAGAGGTGCTCAGGGCAAGACGACTCCGGCACGATCTGTGCCTGCTTTTTATCGATATAGATAAATTCAAAAACTTCAACGATACCTATGGACACGCTATGGGAGACAAGGTATTGCAACGCCTGGGAAATTTAATAAGAAAACATATACGAAAGGGGATTGACTTGCCATGCCGATACGGTGGTGAAGAATTTACCGTAATAGTGCCAGAAACTTCAACCTGCAGCGCCATCGCCATTGCCAATCGGATACTCAAAAATTTCGGCAAGATCGAATTCCATGTTTCATCAAGAGGTGAGGCGGTTCAAAGGACAATAAGTATCGGTATTGCTGAACTTGGTCAGCATAATAATGCAAAGTCACTCCTGGTTAATGCAGACAAGGCAATGTACAAAGCAAAGAAAGAAGGCGGAAATAAGGTCTGTGGATATGAGTTTGACGTATACCTGAATTCTGCTGATGTTTCGGTAATATGATCGTGGTGTTGATGCGCGTGTGAATAAAGCGGGAAAATAGAAGCAAAGGTATTGGGCGAGTTAATGCTGCAGATGGTCGGTGTGATGAAATATACCGAATAATTTTTTGATTATTTCTACATACTTATATCCTCCGCCGTTCTTTGCCTCTTGTTTCGCTACTTTCGCCGGATGATGAAGAAGTTTGTTTATGGTACGCTCCACCGTATAGACAACTTGCTCCCAGTCACCGTTGGCTATGGTTCTCAGTTTTGGTTTTAAACGATCTAACTCTTCTTTTCCGATAGCATGGAAATGGTTGCGTAACAGAGTTATCGCAGGTTCTATCTTCATTTCTTCAAGCCTTGCCATGAAGTGTTCCACCTCTTCCTCAACAATAGTGCGGCATTTTTCCACTTCTCTGGTTCGTTCATCGATATTCTGGCTTACAACGGACTGCAGGTCATCAATATTATACAGATAGACATTGTCAATATTGGCAACTTCAGGTTCGATATCCCGGGGAACGGCAATGTCCATGAGAAACATGGGATTGCCCCTTCTATGCCGGATAGCTTCTTTTACCTGGTCAACATGAATTACATAATGGGGAGCGGAGGTCGAGCTGATAATAATGTCCGCTTTTGCAAGGTATTCGCCCAGTAATTCATATTTAATCGCCTGGCCCTGAAAGGCATTGGCAATCTCCTGCGCACGCTCAAAGGTACGATTCGCAACCACGATGGTGCGTGCGCCTTCTTCATAAAGATGCTTCAGCAAAAGTTCGCACATCTCACCAGCGCCCACGACAAGTACCGTTTTACCACTAAAATCCTGAAATATCTTCTCGGCAAATTCTACGGCCACAGAGCTTATAGAAACCTTTCTCTTTCCAATGGACGTCTGCGTATGCACGATCTTTGCCACATTGAGCGCCTGCTGAAATAATTGGTTCATAACTTTTCCCGTGGACTCTTCCATGGACGCCGTCGTGTAAGCTTCTTTGACCTGCGAAAGGATTTGCGATTCACCCAGTACCATAGAATCGAGACTGGCAGTAACAAAGAAAAGATGGTTTACGGCGCGATCATCCTTATAGTGATACATATAAGGAGAAAATTCGTTTAACGCAATCTTATGAAAGTCGGCAAAGAATGAAAGAATATCTTCCACGCTAAGGGTGCCTTCCAGGGATGACACATACATTTCTACCCGGTTACAGGTTGATAAAATAACAGTCTCAGCCGTTTGATATCTATGGAGAAAGAGGGATAAGGCCGTGGAAATATTGTTGGCATTAAAGGCCAATTTTTCTCTGACTTCTACGGGGGCTGACTTATGATTTAATCCAACAACGAGGATACTCATATCCGATCCTTTGTCTAACGTAGCT
>JAUQXU010000007.1 GCA_030837935.1 Candidatus Brocadia sp. | reverse complement strand
AGTTGACCATCTACACCTTCTCTTGCTGCTACTTCTTTCCAGTCAAATTCACCTTCTTGAAAAATTGAAAGCATCATTTCTTTCCATGTTTTAGTTGAATCTGGCTCTGTTAATAATCCAGGTTTATCAGATTTTATTTCATGCAATCTTTTTTTAATTTCTTTACCTTGCCCTGATAACAAGAGAAGAAGTGTCTCCTTGTCCTTTTTTTTTAATTTCTTAATTGAATTTGCAATATCTTCAACTTTTAATTTGACCATAATTCCTACGCCCATTTTTCACCTCCTTTGATGATAATCATTTTTATACAAACACTGGAAAGTCCTCGCTACGTTTTTTCATTATTTTAACAACTTCAATCCTCTGCGTCCATTTTTTGCCCATACGGTATTAATGTCGTAGTTGATACCTCCCTTGAGCTAAGCGGAAGGAAAGAAATCTAATTCCTACTCATGCATTAAGATGAAATTGTTTTCCATGCAAACCAAAACAATATCAGGTTTATTTCCACAATCCCCACTTATTCCCCCCTGGTTCTCTGTCTGAATATTTTCACTTGTTTATATTAACCTTATTTCAACTCTATTGGTTATTTAAAACGTAAAAGATTAAATATTTTTCTGATGTAATCTAAATTATCACTTTGAAAAACCACATGATTTGCCTCTAATTCTTCCCTTTTCAATCGCTTTTCCCACCAACTTATCTGACGAAATTCGGTAACAGAAATTATAAATGAATTCAAAATAACATCTCTATCACCAATTTGATTTTCTAAGGTTTTTATCTCTTCATGAAAGCGTATCTTTCTATCATCTAATCCTTTGGCATGACGGATACCATGCGGATCAATAAAGCTTATGTACTGCTTTCCGGCAAACACTGTCCACATAATAAAATCCGGATAAAAATTATGCGCCTGAAAAAATCCAACACCCCGGCCTCTTCCCAGATTTCGTAGCAAATACAACTCTTTATCCTGAAAATAGTCGGTATTACCCTCAAAATATTTCTTTAAATCAACAACAAATTGATTTTCCCCTTCATTTAATGCAACTGGTACCACTTTTATTTCACTATCTTTTATGTAAATCAGAGGTTTGTATAAATGCTGATCAAATGTAAATGAACGGAGAGACCTGAATTCAAAATCGCTAAAGTCATGGCGCTTAATTTTCTGCTTTAATTTATTCAGTTGTAGAATGATGTCTTCGCGGGATTTTTCGACAAGGAATGTATACTCATCTATTATATTGCCTTTTTTCTTTTGTGCCTCTAATGCAGCCTCAACCTCATCCAGATACTTATACTCCATCTTGTCTTTTTCATAATCCAACTTTTTTGCATGATAGAAATGGTCACAATATTTCTTCAGCATGGTTATTGCTATGTCTTGCCATAATTGCACCTGTTCAAACGAATGAAATACAAGTTCCTCTTCTGGTATATAGAGGATATACCAATCCGTCCGCCTCAGTAAAACAGGCAGGATATCTTTTGGTATGTTTAAATTATAGTACGTACGCTCGTTCTTATATTTTTGTAATTCAAAGTAGACCTTCTCATAATCGATAAAGGCAAGATGCTCATCTCCCAGCTTTCCTTCGTGAAGTGTCGCCGTTGCCGTAGATCGTGCCAAACGACTCTGAATTGCTTCTATTTTAGGATACCAATCAACGATGATAGGACGTTCAAGCAAATACTCGTCAGGTTCTCCCAGTGCCGGTCTTGGGCCATGCTTTTTAAAATCAACCCCTTCCTTCAGTTGGGGATATTTCAATTTCCTTGTGCCAAGGTTGGAAATCGCAGGTATCACAATCTCTTCGTAATCATCCTTTCCTTTCACCCCTTCTTCTTCTAAATATTCCCTGAATTGACGCATATAATCAGCCTTAACGCCAAATACATTCAGTGTCTCAACAGTCCCGATGTGATTTGGTACTTTCATTGTTTTTATATATGAGCTTCGTTTTAAACTCATATCGTATCCCTTCAATCGGACTCCCCGGCCAAACAATTGAATAATTTCTGACCCTTCTGACCTGCCCATGTTCATAAGCCCCATAGTACTTACGCGCCAGCTATTCCACCCTTCGGTAAATTTCTTTGACCCAATGAGTATTTTTACCGGAGAATGCCTTTCCGAAAGTTGATGAAAAAGCGAATCGGAAAAATCCTTATCCGAGGACAAAAGGCCATTCTGTCCACAGAGCTTTATCAGATCACGGTCGTCACCAACATTAATTACCCCAAAATAGTCATTATCTCCGAGTCTTACACCAATTTCACCCTGAATACCTTTTAAATTATCCAGATGCATCTGCGCTTCGGGAGAGGCACAATTAAACACCAACCTTCTAACATCTGCGTATACATCCTGAATGCCCATCCCTTTTTCAATCAAATAGGTAAAACGCCCCGCAAAAAGGTCTCTTCCCTGGGTATCGTTCAGTTGGGATGTACCTGTTAAAAGTCTATCAATATACTCAACCGATTGCTGTGTATTCTTCAAAAAACCATTTAAATATAGTAAAATATCAACAACATCTGATACCTTACCACCTCGTTCCGAGCGAACGGCAGTCACCTTACTTCCCACAAACACCCATAAGGGCTCTTCCAATAAAAATGGGGAAAATTCCCTTTCGTGTTCATCATATATGAGAAGTTGCTGATAAAAACTTAACAGGCAGGCAGTAAGATAGAGGTTTCTTTGTTCTTCGTAACGGTCTTCCGCAAGATTTAAAATAGAATATTCCTTACCATAACCATCCCGATAAAAATATTTATAGGAATAGTCAAACACAATGCACTTTGCATATTGCTGGAGCATTTCTTTCTTGCCAGACGCCTTCATTGCCTGACCAAAGGTAGCCGAATACTCAAAGGAAAACCCGTATTCACACAAGCGATTACGCTTATCCATCCATTCTTCTCCGCCTGCGCCACGATGTCCCTCATCAACAAGCACCAAATTATTTCCTTCAAAACAATCCACACCCACCGTCTTTTCCCCTGATTCTTCCTTGAGTTTATGCACATCAATAATTTCAATGGCATTGCTGCGAAAGAGCCCCATTGCATCTTTATTAAAAAGCTCAGCGTCCAGGCCAGATAGCCAAAATTCTTTTCGGTGCTGCTCTGAAAGTCCTTCATTTGGAGTTAAGAGAATGGTTCTGTTCACCTCGTCCTGTCCGCCGTATTTCTTTAGATAATGTTGGTACTGGAGTATATTGACATGCATAATCAACGTCTTGCCGGAACCCGTTGCCTGCCAGAAAGCGACTTTATTCAGGTCTTCTGGTTTATATGGTTCTACGTGTTCTTCAGGTTCTTTATTCCTGTTAAATTGCGTAACAAAATCATTCAATTTCTTCAGAAAGTTCTCAGAATCCTGGAAATATTTATCCAGATAAATTTCTGTAAAAAGAAGCGCCATATACTGGAAATATTTCCAGCGAAACCCTTCGCGTCTTCTGGAAATGCGCAAGGTGTGGCTTACGATATTTTGATCGTATTCCAGAAGCATATCATTAGGCAGAGATTGCCGTTCAAAAAGCTTATTCACCAGATGGTTATGGAAACGAGACACGTTGTTCTCGTCAAACCCTTCCAACTGGGATGCCTTCATGCCCTCACACAAATCACCAAGAGCGCCTGCTTCAAAAAGGTTCAGGATGTATTGAAAAAGGACAAGAGATTTCCCGAAGTTAAATGTCGCCTGTCTCTGCCTGGTTGAACGCGTTTTGGCCATATTCCCCCTCACATATCCTTCACATCGAACATACGCTTTTTAAAGTCTTCTTCTATAAGCGACACCTTCCACTTATCTTCTGCAACCTTTAGATTTTCAAGGTTATTGTCCCCATTCACAAAAATCTTATCAAATTCAAAATCCTGTGTGTTATAACCTTGTTTTAGGAAGAATGTATCCAGTTCCTTATTAGACTTTTCCTTTGTATTTCGCCAGATTACCAGCGTTTTTTCTCCCGTGCGTAACCTGCCACGAATCACTTTAAATCCACGAATAACCTCTAATTGCTTGACATAAAGTCCAATCAAGTAATTAAAGGTTTCCACAAGGTCTACCTTCGTTGTCTTTAGTTCATTATCATGACGAATTTGGAGTGTATAATTGAAAGGGTCTTCAAATTTATCAATGTTAAGGAGGCTGTCACTTTCCCGTGTTTCAATATCAAGCCAGTAGCCAAGCATATACTCTTCTTTTGCTGTTTTGCTGGAGGTAAGCGCCTTTTGTTGTTTCTTATCACGCTTGATAATAAGGTTATCTAAGGTGTCTTCATAGCTTTCGAGTTTCATATATTTGAACATGTGGCTAATGCCTTCGCGAGAAACCGGCTTGCCGTCTTTCCAGTCTTTGGAATATATGACTTTCTGAATGCGGGGTTTTAGGACGGTATCAAAATACTCACCCATTTCAACGAGAATATATTTTCGTTTTCCGCCATCTTCACGATTAAGATTAATTACCGCATGGGCAGTGGTGCCAGAGCCAGCAAAGTAGTCGAGGATGAGGGAGTCTTGATCATTCGCACCAGCTACTCTCAAGCTTTGCTGAACAGCATAAATCGATTTGGGGAAAAGAGAATACTTGAGATATTCCCATTATATGCCGAAGATAAGTAGTGCCATAAGCGGTTGCATTTACAGACTTATCGTCCCAAATTGTTTTTGGTAAAACACCTTCTTCGTCTAAGTAAAATTTAATTTCGATGATCTGTTTCCCGTTTTGTAATTTGCGGACACGTACATCATTCAAGCGGTTTTTTAATGTGTCGATACCTAATCGCCAAGTGTATTCATTACCATTGCTGATTGGGTAAATTACCTTCTGATTCTTTGCGATATGGTTAAGCATAATCCAGCTATTACTCTGTTCATCCCATCGCAACTCTGGAATAGAAATATTTTCTTCAGAAACAATCAATGGGTAATGAAGTTTAGGTCGCGCAGAACGGACATCATTCGCACCACCTGACCTAAGAAAACTTCTCCATTGAAACTTACCTTTGTCATCAGATTTTCCGTATTGAGAAAGTTGTTCTTCTGTTCTGGGCAGCATTCCAATTTTTGATTTTTCAGAAGCGAAAGCAAATATACCGTATTCATGTGCGATAGAAAATCCTTTAACGGTAGAACGTCCTGAAGGGTTGTTCTTTATTGCGACTACACCAGCGATATTATCTTCCCCAAACGAACTTGATATAAGTTCTCTTAGTTTGTGAAACTCAAAATCATCTATTGTGACGCACTGCATGCCGCACATATCTAAAAGCGATTTACCAACATTTAACCTGTTCTCGATATAACTCAACCAAGATGAGCTTTTATAGCTGTTCTTATAGATTATTTCAGATGCACTGGTATTATACGGTGGGTCAATGTAAATACACTTCACTTGCTCCCGGTATTTTTCTATCAACAGATTCAACGCCTGAAAATTTTCTGAATTAATAATTAGCCCATCACACGCCGCATCAATATTATCAATGCTTGCTAATAGTTCTTCTGTAAATGCGTCATTAAAAAATTTAGTATCTACACTTAAGTAAGGATTGGCCTTTAAAAATTTCACCGTAAGAGGTTTTGTATAGCCTGGGTTTGTTAAATCCTTTTTCATCTCATCAATTGCAAACAATCTTACCCACTCTTCTCTCTGTCCATCATTTTTTGCTATTTCTTCATACAACTCTTCCGGCACACGGTCTAAGGTCACGCAATATCCGCACTCGACCACAAACTTCTTTTTAAGCCACAACTTCTTCTGATAATCCTCAAGCTGGGCAAGAAATGTGATAATCTTGTGTGCAATACGCTTTAAAATCTTAATCTTTCCAATGGACTGAAAAACCTGTTTCTCATCCTGTTCATCCAGATCATCAATAAAAAGCACCTCGTTTTTTATGTAGAAATCAAGCTCACGACGCATGAAACCACTGAGGTCTTTATGGATGAAAAAGTCAAAATTAAACCGGGCAGTATAGTTGTTTAAATGTTTTTCGAGGAGTGTGCGACTGGGATTTTTTGGCGTTGGCATCAGTTCAAACAATTTATGAAAGTTGTCAAGTCCTTTTTGCTTGTTGTACTCGCCGATAACGTATTCCAACGTTTTTTTATTGAGATCGGACTGCTTTGTATTGTCGGGGAAATAAGTAAACTGAATATAAAGGTTATCCCCCGCTATTCTTATCGGTTCGCTGTCGCAAAGACGAAACCGCCTTTCCTTTCCCTTTCCCTTTCCCTTTCCCTTTCCCTTTCCCTGTTCCTGTTTGATATTGTCTTTTTCCTCCGTTGCATCAACAAGCTTAAAATGCACCCGCTTTTGACCGGGGATCTTAAAGACATAATCACGCAAATACTCAGAGGACTTTATATAGTATTGATCCGCATTTGCCCAGTGAAGCTTTACTTCTTCCCCTTCATAGGGAATGGCGTAGGTATCTTTTTTATAACGTCTGAGGCTTAAAAAGTCGCCGTTATCATAGTAGCGCTTGAAAAACGTGGTTAAATGGGAAAAGACCTCGTTTGCCAGGGATTCATTATCGCCATATCGCGCCATTTCTTCTTTTATCATCAAAACCTTTGGATTTGTGTCAGGGTCAACATCTGCATCCTTCAGCGTTTTTATGAGCTTCTCTAATTCTTTTTTCTTATCCTCAGCTTTGGCATCTTTGTACTTTGAGAATTCCTGTTTTACCTGTGGCAGCAGTTCTTTATCAAGGAAGTGTTCTATCTCATCACGTTTTTGATTCATGATGCGGTAGATGCCAAAATCAAGGTCGGCCTGATCCATCTGGAACATCTGTCGTAATGTTTTCTTTAACTTCTCGTACTGGGTTTCCATATGTTCTACTCCTACCTAATAAACCCTGACGGGGCTTCAAGCCCTGTCAGGGTTAACCTGCATGTTACGCCATTTATGCAAGTTTATCTCTTAGACAATCAACCACCGTATGGTAAATAATGTTTCAGACGTCGTTTTTTGCTCCAATTTCTTTTTGAGTTTTTCAATCAAACCATTACGCTTTTCTTCGATTTCATCTTCTACGTCAAATATCCTTTGTCGTTGTTTGCGTTGTAGCTTTTCTTCTTCCTTAATCTTCACCTCAAGGTCATGTTTTTCTTGCATCGATGTCGATTGACGCAATTGACGATTTAAAGCCATGATTTTATTCTTGGTGTCTTTTAATTCCTTTTCCGCCGATGAAACAAGATCATCCGCCCAGCGAAATAAGCGGTCGCATTCTTCCTGATAATAAGAATTGTTCCGTTCCAATGTCTTATCAATCGTAGCATTTATATGACATTGGGCATCATCCCTTAATTTCTTAAGGTTATTATCTGACAAACTAACGTCTTTGTAAACAGTTGCGGAGCAATCAAACATTTTTTCACATATTTCTGGATGAATTACGGCACCGGAATCATCAAAGGCATTAAAAATCAGATACTCGTCCTGTCCAAAACTATAAATGGTAAGTTTAGATAAAATCAAATACCCTGATTTTCCTTTGAGCGACTCTACGACCGAAATTTTAACAGGATGACTGCTGATATCAAAGACAATCTCTGTATGCGGCGTACTACATTTTTGTGATTCAGATAATACATACTCACCTAAAGGATGAGACATGCGATACAAATATAAACCTTCAACATTATCCTTTCTTTTTGATATGAGAGAATAACGTCCGGTGAGGAATGTATTGCTCGGTGATTCTTTAAGATAAAATGATAGTTCTTTTGAATTAAATTCAGCCTTATTCTGTAAGACATGTTCTGTAATTGCCCAGAATCGGCGTTGCATTTTATCAAGCACCGTTTGTGTATGTTCCAGATGCACTTTTAACCGTTCATGCACATCTTCATCAAAATGTTCTAAAAGAATCTGTTTGCTTTCCAGGATTTTTGATTGAATTTGTGCATCCATACGCTGTTGCAATTCGGTAAATGCCTTTTGAATTTCATCGGGTTTACGGCATTGCTGATAAATCTTTAGCACTTCCCTCTCGAAATCAACACCAGACTCAAGCGAACCAAGCACTTCATCTGATGCCCCAAAGACCCCACTAAAGAGGTTAAATTTATATTCCAAAAGATCATAGACCTGGCGGTCAACGTCATTCCGTTCGTTGAGAAAATTAATTACAACAACATCAAATTTCTGCCCGTAACGATGACATCTGCCAATTCGCTGTTCTATACGCTGCGGGTTCCAGGGGAGGTCGTAATTAATTACCAGTGAACAAAATTGCAGATTAATACCCTCTGCCGCCGATTCAGTTGCAACAAGGATATCTGCCGTATCCCGAAAATGTTCTAAAATGGCAATACGCATGTCCGAACTCTTCGATCCGCTGATACGACCAGTGTCTTTATTGCGTTCAAGCCAGTTTCCATATATTATTTTGGAATCTTTATCCGTATTTGTTCCATTAAAAGTAACGACCTTACCTGTATAGCCATTAGCATCAAGATAATCTTTTAAATATTGCTGAGTCCTTCGGGATTCAGTAAATACAATAACTTTTCGTTGTGCCCCCATTTTCTCAGCTTCCATAAAGCCTCGTTCAATACCTTCTTTAAGTCTTTTTGTCTTTGAATCGATTTTGATATTCCAGGCTTTCTCGATAAAGCTTTCCAGTAATGCAATTTCCTGATTTACTTGTTCTTTATCGATGTTGTCTTCATTCTGATTACCTCCCGCCTCATTATTTTCTACCGGGGGTATTCCCAGTTCTTCCATTTCCTCTTCATCCAGCGATTCATCATCAACCAACTGTTGAACAATATCTTCTTCTGCCATCTGTTCATCTTTTAATTTCTCTAAACGGCTTTTTATGGTTTTCAATGTTGATATGAGTGCATACGATGATGATGACAGTATTTTTCGTATTACTAAGGTAATGAGCGATTTTTGGCTGGTCGGTATGGCATACGTATCAGGCCGCTGGAGAAAGGCTGTTATATCCTGGTATAATGCTACCTCTTGATCTGTTTGTGCAAAACGAATGGTTATTGCTTTACGATTCGTATAAGGGATATATTGTAATACCTGTTGTCGCAATGTGCGCTTACAAAAGCCATGTAATCGAGTCTTTAAACTTTCTAAATCCGTATCATTGACATATAACTGACGGAAACTTCTGCTATCGCCAAAAATATAATCATCGATAATTGTCGATAACCCAAAAAGTTCCATCAAAGAATTCTGCAATGGTGTGGCGGTTAGGAGAATTTTCTTCGTATCTTCCAAAACCCATTTAATAGCTTGTCCGAGAACATTTGAAGATCGATATGCATTCCTAAGCTTATGTGCTTCATCAATAATTGCCAAATCCCAGGGCACCAATTTTACGAATTCTTTCTTGCTATTTATAAACTGATAGGAACAAATAACAACGCTATCTTGTGCAAATGGGTTATCATAACCCTGGTCAATATAGTGGTTATATGTCTTTGCTTCAAGGATTACAGAAGGTATATTGAATTTTTCCTCAAGCTCAATACTCCATTGTTTACGGATGGATGCCGGGCAAATAATGAGTAGTTTGCGTTTACGTTCTGCCCAGTACTGACAAAGAGCAATAGAAGCCTCGATGGTCTTTCCCAGGCCAACTTCGTCAGCTAATACAACCCCTTTTGATAAAGGAGATTTTAAGGCAAAAAGTGCTGCTTCTATCTGGTGGGGATTTAAATCAACCGCTGCATCTAAAAGCGACCGGGATATCTTTTCAATCCCATCTTCTGTGGAAGACCTTAGCAAATCATGAGCGTAATATTTTGCGTGGTAATTAGTAATATTCACAAAAGGTTCTTTTTGCGGATGCAATTAATGGGACACCATATATAATTTTAATTCATAGGACTAAATAGAGTGTTCTGGAATTACTATTCTCTAATGTTTGGAAAACATTATCATTTATTAGTTCCGTTTAGCATAATTACTCTAAAAATGTGGTTCAATAGGTTTGTACTATAGACAGGAAAATTTCTTTTCAAGGGTAGCTGGTTAGGTATGATAGCAGTTTGCCGGAACAAATCAATACAAAATCATTTACATGAAAACACATCTAAACGAATGAAGTTTAGTAAGAGTCCACAAGAAATGGCAGGAAATAGCGATACAATCCCTTTGTTAAATAGCGAATTACTTTGCGAGAGGTTGGATTTGGTGCCAAACGGGATTCACCATAACCAGGCCAAACATCTGCTTGTGCGTTGAACGCATACAGGTCATAGAAAAATTCATAAACCAGTTCATTATTTGATATGGTGTGATAAATGTTTTGCTTTTTAGTGATTAGTGGCGGTATTTTATTTAGTTTCTAAACCCTTTAATGCATCATATTCTTCATAGAAAAATTCAACGTAAGGGAACGCTTTTTTTGCAGCATCTAAAAATTCCTTGTTTTGGAGCGATTCATAGCTAACATTTTTGAAAATAACCTCTACCTTCATTTCTTTTATGTATTTATCTGCAGTTCCGAATGCTTTCATGATTTCATCACGCACGCGCTTTTTTATCATTTCCTCAGTTGGGTTTGCCCCCATATCTTTTTTCCACCTTGGAGGCAGGTTAGACTTCAAGGACGGTGTAAGTTGTTCCGTTAGCGATTCAGTACTCTCTTTGATACTTGCTGAAAGTTTTTCCTTTACACCCTTTTTGATAATCTGCGACGAGCTTTTTCAAATTTTCTAAGTCTTTATTCAACTTATCCTTATTTTCTCTCAAAACTACTTTGCCGTAACCGTCAATATTACCCAAACAGCGATTTTCTATTTTCTTACGAAACTCTTTTATCTTGTTTTCGGTTACTTCGGTTTCTTTACCAATAATCTCATCGCCGGTTATAAGCTGAAATGTGCTTCTAATCCTGTTTCTTAGGTTTTCATCACCCGCTAAACCCATCAATTCCGGAGGGATCGACACCTTATGCCGAGAGAGAAAACATCCTTCTATCCTTAACTCTACAAACTCAAAACGTGAATTAAAAACTCTTACCTTTCTTGCAACATCAAATTTCTGTGGTGGGTTTTGTTTAATATCTTCGATAACTGCGGTAATTTTGTCGCTTTTCACTTTATCTAAGCCAATAGCTTGTTCGGCTTCTCTTTTTTCACCCAAGCCAATCTCTTTAAGCACATCAAAAGGAACAGGTTCGAGAATAATGCCGTTTGGTCTTATACTCGATTCAGTACCTGATTCGATAAGCAATGCTGTTGGTGCAAAAAAGCAAACCCGTGAATCAGAAATTAGAATACCTATGCGAATGCCTTCTTGATGGCATACTAACCGGCCACCACCCAATTTCTTTGCTGTATCATCTAATAGCTGTACTGCTTTCGCAGTGCCATAGCCCAACCGGCATATATCTGAGCTTATATCAAGTATTATACGGACTTCGTTGGGGTCAAAATTCTTCCATTTTTCCGATAGAATGTTCGCAATTGCTTCGGAAATGCCAGGAGCAATATAGGCAACCCTATATTTTGATTCAGACAAAAAGGTTTTTATATACTCCTCATCAACTTTAACTATACTTTTCATAATATCCTCGATTGCCTAAATTGTTTGGTATATTTACACACGAAAAATAATTTTCGGTCAATGATCAGTAATCGCCAGAAGGTATCACCATATATCCAGTGCGTGAGAAGGGGTTTTGCTTGGAGAAAATTGGGTTGAGCTATAGATAAAGAGGTGTGGGAAATCAGTGGATGATAGGAAAATGCGCTTTCTTCTTGTAAAGTAAAGCAAAAACGAAGAAAAATGCAAGGTTTTTTAATTATTTTCAGCTACATGGAACACGAAGATAGCTAACCCGACTTTCGCAATTCTACTCCAGAAATTGCTATTTTTTGGCGTGTATCTCCTTGTAAACATTGATTTTAAGGGGTTGATTTCCCAAAACGGCTTGTAGTGCCGACTTTTTTTATGATCCCTCGAATTTACTGGCTTAGCGGCTTATCTACCCTCGAATTGCGAAGGTCGGGCTAAAAATGGAAAAGCCTTTATGAAAAGGCATAAGAAATTATAAGATGATAGGTGAACTGCTGCAAATTATTCAATTTTTCACAATGAATTGAAATAAAAATAGCCTGATATGCCATTTTCGACATACCAGGCTATTGTTTAAACTCCCTCATATCGCTTTACACCCCTTTCCCTAAAGGTTTAATGAAGCCTATATTATTAACAGTAACATTTCAAAGACTACGACGCACTTTATATACTTTGTAAATGTTGTCGGACGGGTCTTGTTTTAATGTTACTGGTAATTTCAAAGAACTTTATGAGGGGAACTAAGAGCGGTCGATTAGATACATCAATACAACCTTTAAATTCGCTTTTATATCTTGAGGAACGTTTAACCTCACTAACTCTCTCTCAGTTCCTCTCCAATATCATTATACCACATTATTTGATTTTTGCCACTTCCCTCAGACTATTTGCCAAAATAATATTTCTTGTTTTTCGTGAGTATCACAGGATAAAAACCAGCTTTTTAACCCTTCACGTTTTACAAAAAGTAAACATGAACAAGCCCGTATTTTCCTATAAATAGGGGATGTTATTATTTGGATGTTTTATAGGGTTTATTTTTTGTGTACGCCCAGCATGGGCATTAACTAATGGGTGAAAGTCCCTGCGGGAAAATCACCGTAGATTCGAGGTTGAATATACGCGAACCGCTAGCAAAATTCAAGGGCGATTTCGTGAGAAATGGTCTGAAGGAAGAATG
>JAUQXU010000091.1 GCA_030837935.1 Candidatus Brocadia sp. | reverse complement strand
CAGCAGACACAAAAAATTCAACATAAGGTCAGAAATCGATTTGCCAAATACGTTTTTAATCAAATCTTTCTTGCCGTTTCGTGGAATAGACGGATGAAACAAGACCTTCTTAAAATTATCGTGTTTTGTTATTACGTCACACACCAAATCCAAATCTTTTTCAATCTGTTCAAACTGCCCCTTTTTCGAAGCTATTTCCAAGAGGGCATTGATAAATGTAATTGCGACACTTTTATCTAACACTCAATTCCCCTATTTCTTCAATAAAGTCATCGACGAGCTTTTCTGCTGTCTTTTGACTTATAGATTGCTGAATGATCTTTGAAGAAGCCAAAATAGAAAGAGTTACCACCTGATTCCTGATTTCAGTCAGGGCCTTCTTCCGTTCCTGTTCAATACTCTCCTGCGCCTTCACCCTGATCTGCTCTACCTCTTCCTTGGCATGTTTAACAATATTTTCACTAATCCGATTCCCTTCGTTGATGGCCTCCTGAACCCTCTTTGCGGCCTCTGCTTCAGCATCAGCAAGTTTTTTTTGGTATTCCTGCATCAGCCGCTCAGCTGCCGCCCTGTCCTTTTCAGTTTTTTCGTAGGTATTTTTCACCTCGTCAGTCCTGGCCTTTATCATGGCCGAAATCTTACCGAAAAGAAATTTCTTGAGGATAAAAAGCAGTATTAAGAAACCTACACCCTGGATGATTATGGATTTGAAATTAATTCCAAGGGTATTTAAAATATCCAATCCACTTTCCTCCTACGCTTATTTAGCAGCGTGCTGAATTAACTCAAGGACTGCTTCTGTTTTCGGTAATTTGCCCATCAATATGAAAGACATCATCAGTGAGTAAATTGTTAATGATTCAATGAATGCCAGACCAACAAACATAACCAGCTGTATCTTTCCGGCCATCTCAGGCTGCCTAGCCATACTATTCGCTGCACCATAAACCGCAATGCCCTGTCCCAGGCCACAACCAAACGCCGCAATTGCAATCAAAGCTACTGCTATCGCCAATAACGCAAAATAAATCACGCCCCAACCTCCTTCTCAAAAAAGTTTAATGATCTTCTTCCTCGTGGATGCCAATTGCACCCGCAATATAAAAACTTGCCAAAAGAGAAAATATCATCGCCTGTATGGTACTTCCTAACAAAGCAAGAAAAACCATCGGCAAATGCATCGGGATCGGTATAAGACCAAAAAGAAACGGTGAAAGACCAATAAATATTGCAATAATCGTATCTTCACCCATAATATTTCCAAAGAGACGCATGGAAAGCGACAGAGGGCGAGAAAGAAGTTCCTGCATCAGATGGAGGGGAAATACCAACGGAGCAAGCCAAATTGGCTTACCAGCCATATGTTTCAGATACCCAGTAACACCGTTGTTTTTAACCCCCTGATAATGGGTAACAAAGAAAACAATCAACGTTAAAGCAATGGTCGTATTAAAATTACTCGTGGGTGAATGAAAGAGCGGTATCTGCCCCAACATGTTCATAGCAAAAATATAGATAAACAACGTCCCAATGAATGGGATAAACGGCCCAGCCGCTCTTCCCATCTGTGATTTGGTAAAATTTTCAAGCCCTTCCACAATAATTTCCAGCAAGGACTGAAGCCTTCCAGGCACTTTTTGCAATCTTCTGGTAGCAATGATTGAGAACAGGCCAAGAAATATAATTATTGTGGCAGACATGATTATTGGCACCCACTCATGCTTGGTAAGACCGAAAAGCTGACTATGGGCCTCTATAGGCGCAAAGTCTACAAACGATGGTAATTCAGTTGTTAATTCACCTCCACCGCCAGACACGTAACTCACACCCCTTTCTTACTGCTGTTGACGGGAATACCGCCAATATTCTGAGAAGACACTTTAATAGATTTATTCATATAATTTACCAATAAGTTACTTCCAATTTTCATAACAAGCACGATCAATACCATGCCCAAACCCAACGCCAGAGCAATGACATTCACTTCACAGAACAGGCAGAACGAAAGCAGCATTGCCCCGACAATACCATATTTTACTAAACTGACCTTGAGAAAAAACCCCTTGATTTCAGACCTCTTATGCCGTACTGCATACTGAACCATCCACCACAACATTTTATACAAAATAAGGCTGATAAAACAACCCACAGCAACGCTAACCGTCCCCATGAGAGATAAATACGAAAGGGAACAGACAATTATCATGAGTGACAAATACAGCGATGTCTTCAGCACCCTGTCGGGGAAACCATCATCAAGAGACAAAGAATATTTGGTTTTATCGTCTGTAATCATTGCTTGCTTTTATTTTCACCCAACAACGTCTTTACTACCCTAAAAAACTCTATAAAACTTCCAATAATCCCCAACATAATAAAGAGCAACATAAGCCAAGGGTATGTATTGAGTTTTTTATCAAGATAACTGCCTATAAAATATCCGCCAGCAATAGCGCCTGCTGTCGTAAAGCCAAAACTTCCAACCAAACCCAAGATTCGATATGTTTCCCCATCTTTGTCTTTCTTGATGAGAGGCAAACTACCACCTGCTTATAAAAAGCCTTTCTACGGCTTGTTTCATATGCCAAACCACCTTCACCAGAGAGTCAACAATATTCAAATATAATGAAGAACTTTTGGGCTGACACACCCCTTTAATCAATCGATCTTCATGCTCTTCAGAATAGGCATCAACGGTTTGAGCGAGACTTGCATATTTATCAATAACATATTTTCTGAGAACCTCATTTCTCGTCATGATGGCATCACCAGCCGTTTTCACCACATCAAGAGTTTCCCTGAAAATATGGGATATTTCACTTACGCCTTTATCACTGAACAATACCCCTT
>JAUQXU010000090.1 GCA_030837935.1 Candidatus Brocadia sp. | reverse complement strand
GAAAAAGTATAAATACAATTTAGCGGTTTTGATGCTGTTGCTTTCTGGAATGATATTCCTGCAAAGCTGCACAGAGTTGCCGCAGGGAACTGTTTCCAATTCCCCGCCCCAGACGTATTTATCTTTATTTCCGGATAGTATTATTAGTCCTCATGTTACACGTTTAAAGATAACATGGTGGGGAGACGACCCTGACGGACTTCTAAGCGGATTCCGTTTCAGCTTCGATAGCACTAACTGGACAACGACCACATTAAATGACAGCACTTTTCAGCTTGTTATTGTGGGTAACGATAGCACATTCAGGTTCTGGGTTGCGGCGATTGACGATAAAGGAAATATAGACCCAACCCCGGCAACAAATCTATACCCTGTGTTTAACTCCGCTCCAAGTGTCAGATTTAATACCGGTACTGCAATTCCGGATACTTCATTTACTGTTGCAGTCTTTGCATGGACAGGAACTGATCCTGATGGTGATAACACTATAAGTAAGTTCTTATGGGCTTTGAATGATACAAGTTCATGGAATGAAGTTTCTGCAACAACTTCATCGCTAACTTTAAGGCAATCAAACGGTATTGTGCCGAATTCAAATAATAAACTTTACCTGAAGGTCAGAGATATTGCGGGTATATATAGCCCGGTTGTTACAATGCCTGATACCGGCAAGACTTGGTATGTTCGAGAACCAAGCGGAAGAGTTCTTTTGATAGACGACTACCCTGCTTCGATACTGGACAATCAGCAGGCAGCTGAATTTTATCAAGGGGCACTAGATACTCCGACAGCGGGGAATTACAGCAAACTTGATATTAAGACTTCTGGCGGCGCCAACTTACCTAAGATTGTTTCAATGTTTACAGAAACTCTGAAACTGTTCCCATGTGTAGTTTGGTATGCATACAGAGGCAACAGTACTACAGACAATGCAAATTTCGATCTGGCACAGCAAACAATCCCTTTTTATCTAACAACAGGCGGCAAAGTTCTCTTCTCAACCGGTTTCCCTAACAATATTGATCAGCAAGGCAGCATAATAAATTTTGCGCCTATTGATAGCGTCACAAACTTTTTTGCAAATGTTACTTTTCAAACGCAGGTTATTGTAACAAATAGTAATTATCCGGTTCTTGAAGCAGCATCTCCTTCTCCGGATAACGTAAGAGGCATTAGATACATAAGCGGGACTCCTGTGATTTACAAGGTCCCTTTTAACCCGCCTTATGATACTGCTCAACTAACTGTGTGCATAAAAGACGCAGTGGTAAATCCGAAAGTAATGTTTCTTTCTGTGCCGTTAAACAGGATGAACGGTAACGGCAATGCAGTTTATTTTATCAGGAGAGTTTTGGGCTCAGATTTCGGCATCTATAATTAATATGATAAGAAATATATCTAAAATATTAGTTCTATTTTTTGTTTTCGCCTCGGCTATTTACAGCCAAAACGGAGACATAAGCGGAAGTGTGCTTGATTCATCCAAAAATCCGCTGCCCGATGTAAATGTGAAGATCAAGGGAAGTTATATCGGCACTGCCACTGATATTGACGGGAAATATTTCCTTCCGAGCGTACCTGAAGGCGAATATACTGTTGAGGTTTCCTCTATTGGCTACAAGACAGTTGAGTACACTGATATCAAAGTTAAAAATGGGCAAAGCACAATACTGGATATTGTTCTCAGCACATCATCATTTACAGTCGGCGAAGAAATACTTGTAGTTGGTGAAAGACCGCTTCTGGATATTGAGCAGACCGAAAGCAAGCATGTAATGACAAGCAAGGATATCGAGGGAAAGATTGTTGAAAACGTTATTGATGTTGTAACTCTGCAGCCGGGTGTAATAAAACAGGATGATGCTTTATTCATTCGCGGAGGAAGGAGTGATGATAATTCCTTTTTGCTGGATGGTGTGTCCGTTCAAGATCCGCTTGCAGGCACAGGATTCGGACTGCAGCTATCGGCACAGGCCCTTGAAGAGGTTGAGGTTATAACGGGCGGCTATAATGCTGAGTACGGACAGGCAACATCAGGAGTTGTAAATGTAAGAACAAAAGACGGTGCGTATGAGAAGTATTCACTCAATCTTTCTTACAAAAGAGACAATTTAGGATTCAACAAAGATTCAAAGTCATCTTTCAATACCGATGTTTTTGAAGCAAATGTAAGCGGCCCGGAACCGGTCACAAAATTCCTGTTCAAAAAATTACTTGGCGTAAAAATTCCGGGCGAGATCACTTTCTTCGGAAATTTCTTAATGAACATTTCCGACGGCTTTACATCT
This sequence comes from Candidatus Brocadia sp., assembly GCA_030837935.1. Lineage (GTDB taxonomy): Bacteria > Planctomycetota > Brocadiia > Brocadiales > Brocadiaceae > Brocadia. The sequence continues at coordinate 1,064 of JAUQXU010000090.1, read as the reverse complement.
GTAGCGGGATTGACAGATGATAATTTCCCCGGTTACAAATCAAAACAACTGTATTCCTCTATATATAAAGGCACCAGATTCGCACCCAGGCAGAATAACAACTGGTACTGGCTTGCAAAGGCAACCTGGAAATTAAGAGAAAATATGAAACTCGCGTATTCTTTCAACCAGTCTGTTGCTATAAACCAGAATTCGCAGAGCCTTCAGACTAACTTAGAATATGTTGAGCCTGATCCCGGCTACCAGTATAATTTCCAGGAGATTCTTGATAATGCCAATACATACACTCACCTTAATATCTTCCACAACTTGGGCTGGGAGCATGCCGTTGGTACAAAGACACTGTACGAAATAAAGCTAACGAAATTTTTTACGCAACTAAGAGTAGATGCAAACGGATTGAATTGGAATGAATATACAGAACCGCAGGATATTATTAAGCCTCCGTTTGTTTATTATAATACCGGTGATACAAATAATCCATACGGCATCATACCGGGTGACGGATTTTTTGATGTTGGCAATGCTTATACATGGCATGACCATTATGTAAATGAATACAGGTTAAAAGGCGATCTGAGCCATACTTTCAATCCTAAGAACCGCTTCAAAGCAGGCTTTGAAGCCGGATACCAGGAAATGCAACTCGTGGATATTTATAAGCCATGGATCGGTAATTTTGGATTAAACAATGATGCATACAAAGTTTACCCGATGTTTGGAGCAATATATGCTCAGGATAAAGTAACATTCAAGGGAATGATCCTGAATTTCGGATTAAGGTTTGATTACTGGTTCCCGGGGAAGCTTGTAGATGATGCTATTAATAATCCAAATGCAGTAACCATACCGGAAGAAGTGAAAAAAGCTTACATGGAAGATACATATGGCTTGTTTGGCAGAAGGTGGAAAGGAAGGCTCTCTCCAAGGATAGGAATTTCGCATCCTATTACTGATAACCAAACACTATTCTTCAGTTACGGTCATTTTTCAAAAAGGCCGAAACCGCAATTTGTATATGCTAAGATCGGTAATGTTAGCTCTAAATCGTCATTCCAGAAGTT
>JAUQXU010000089.1 GCA_030837935.1 Candidatus Brocadia sp. | reverse complement strand
TCATGGGCGCTCGTCCCCATTCCTTCATCGAACATATAGTGGGCTTCCAGACCGCTAGTCAGAGGCGTCGGGATTGGCGTCAATGTCGGTGTAACAATGGGGGTGGGCGAAGGTGTGGGAGTGGGCGTGCTTGTTGGGGTGCATATAAGAGTTGGCGTTGGTGTAACCGCAGGGGTAGGAGTTTGCGGGGATGCTTCTCCAAGGATAATGTCTCCAAATGCCGAAGTATCCAGATTGTTATTTGCCGTGCCAAACCAGACCGCTAGCCCTTCACGTCCTGACCCGTTATCATCGTCGTTATACCCCACACTAAAGCCAAGGGTCATACCCGCCGTGGGGGTAACCCCCAGGTTGCTCCACGGTATGGCCAGTTCTACACTATACCCGCCGGAAATGGGCGCCCAGCCGTGCAACACGCCTGTCGACTTACCATGTTTCTCAAAGAGTGTTGAATCGTTCCACCCCTTGATGAACTGGCGGTCGTAACTATCGAAGGTTGTGCCGTGGTTGTGGTCTCCGTCAATATAGATCTCCACACCATCATCTTCCCAAATATATGCCGAATCATTGTAGAGGTTATCGTCCAGTACCGTCATACCCACATACAGGTAGGTATTATCCCAGAGCACACCAAACTTCACGGTGTTGTTCGTTGTTCCAATGACCACGTTGTTCACTTCAGTTGCGATATTCCAATCTGGGTCGTCAAGGGTTCCATCAACTATGAGATTCGACTGCTCATATGGTACTGTTATTGGACTAGCTGAAAGATTATTACTAAACTTCGATACAAAGGCATCACGATTACCACTAAAAGAGGTATCGTAAGCACCGGGGGTGGTCGAAAAGTCTGATGAGTAAGTTGTACCGGCCACATAAATATTTCCACCGGGATCTACGGCAAGGGCATTAGCAGAATCACCATAATATCCCCCCAGGTACGTGGATGCAAGAAGAGTGGTTAAATCCCCGTTAAGTTTGGAAACAAAGGCATCGGCATCACCACCGTTAAAAGAGGTATCATAGGCACCCGCGGTTATTGGAAAATCTGGTGCTCCAGTAGAACCAGTTAGATAAATATTTCCTCCTGTATCAATAGCAATGGCCCTGATAGATCCTCCACTCAAAGATTTAGATCCAAGGAGGCTTGTTAAATCACTATTAAGTTTTGATATCGTATCACCCCCAGCCCCATAGATATCCCCCCCTGCATCTATGGCTATAGCATTGATAGATCCTCCACTCAAAGATTCAGATGCAAGGAGGCTTGTTAAATCACCATTGAGTTTTAATACATTACCGATAGATACATAGATATTTCCTCCTGTGCTTATGGCAAGAAACCTGCCAGAGTTTATCAAATATGTGGAAGCAAGAAGGCTCGTAAGATCGTTACTAAGCCTTGATATAAAACCACCACCTGAAGTATTATAAGCACCGGGGGTGATGGGAAAATCTGTTGATTCAGTAAAACCCGTCACATAGACGTTTCCTCCTGCATCTATGGCCAGCGAATTGCCGGAATCGCCATAAGATCCTCCCAAATATGTGGAAGCAAGGAGGTTGCTTAAGTCCCCGTTAAGCTTCGATACAAAGACATTAGGAGTGAAAAAATAACTATAACCATATGTATCATAAGCACCGGGGGTGGTGGGAAAGTCTCCTCCAGCAGAACCAGTTACATAGATATTTCCTCCAAGGTCTATGGCCATGGCATTAGCATGATCACTGCCACTTCCTCCCAGATATGTAGACGCAAGGATGCTTGTTAAATCACTATTAAGCCTTGATATAAAGATGTCGCCAGCACTATATCCAAAATTATGGTTAACGTCAGCGTAAGGTTCAGACAACGAAGTATCATAAGCACAGGGTGTGATCGGAAAGTCTATCGAAGAAGTTCCACCAGCCACATAGATGTTTCCACCTTCACCTATGACCAGAGAGCTGCCGGAATCATCATCGTCAACCTCTCCAGATCCTCCCAGAAATGTGGATGCAATGAGGGTGGTTAAATCCCCAGTGAGCCTTGATGCAAAGGCATCACCTATACCATTATAAGAGGTATCATATGCACCAGGGGTGGCGGGAAAGTCTGATGACCCGGTAGTCCCGGTCACATAAATATTTCCTCCGGTGTCTATGGTAAGGGCATTAGCATAATCATCGTCAGATCCCCCAAGGAACGTGGACGAGAGGAGGGTAGTTAAATCCCCATTCAGCTTCGAAACAAAGGCATCACCATTAAAAGAGGTATCACCATTAAAAGAGGTATCATAAGCACCGGCAGTGGTGGGAAAGTCTGATGACCGGGTAGTGCCAGTTACGTAAATATTTCCTCCAGTGTCTATGGCAAGGGCATTAGCATAATCACCGTCAGATCCCCCCAGATATGTGGAAGCAAGGAGGCTTGTTAAATCTCCGTTAAGCTTTGATACAAAGGCATCATTACCATAGATATTAAAAGAAGTATCATAAGCACCGGCAGTGATCGGAAAGTCTGATGAGAAAGTTATACCAGTTACATAAATATTTCCTCCGGTGTCTATGACCAGGGAATTGTGGGTTTTATTTTGCAAAGCAAAAATTTCAGTATTTTCTCCTCCCAGATATGTAGATGCAAGGAGGGTGGTTAAATCCCCGTTAAGCTTCGAAACAAAGGCATCGGTATCCCCACCATTAAAAGAGGTATCATAGGCACCGGGAGTAGTCGGAAAGTCTGATGAGTATGTTATCCCAGTCAAATAAATATTTCCTCCGGTGCCTATGGCAAGGAAATCGGCATAATCATGACCAGATCCTCCCAGGTATGTGGACGCAAGGATGCTTGTTAACGCACCATTGAGCTTTGATACAAAGGCATCACGATCGCCACTAAAAGAGGTATCATAAGCACCAGGGGTGGTAGGAAAATCTGACGACTCGGTAGTGCCAGTTACATAAATATTTCCTCCGGTGCCTATGGCAAGGGCATTAGCAGCATCATGGTAAGGGCCTCCCATATATGTAGACGAAAGGAGGGTAGTTAAATCCCCATGGAGCTTTGATACAAAGGCATCACGATCACCATTAAAAGAGGTATCATAAGCACCGGCGGTGGTCGGAAAGTCTGACGACTCGGTAGTACCAATCACATAAATATTTCCTTCGGTGTCTATGGCAAGGGCATCGGCATAATCATTGCCAGATCCACCCAGGTACGTGGATGCAAGGATGCTTGTTAACGCACCATCGAGCTTCGATATAAAGGCATCACCCCGATAAGCACCTTCATCATTAAAAGAAAATTTCTCGGCACGACCATTATAAGAAGTGTCATACGCACCAGGGGTGGTAATGAAGTTTGGCGCACTAGTATTGCCGACCAAATAAATGTTTCCACCGGGATCTCTAGCAATAGAATAACCGTGATCATAACTCACTCCATGACCTCCTAAAAATGTGGACTCAAGGAGTGGGTCTATGACAAGCCCTTTTGTCCTGTCATAGTCTTCTATCTTAAAACTGTAGGTGAGTTGTAGATTGCGGGTTTGGAGTTGCGAGTCAGGAGTAGTGGGGGAGAACGGTCGATCCCCCGTACCGGATTCTGAGTCCTGCAGGCTGTAAGTTGCAGCTACTTCTACCCTTTTCCCTTCTATTTCCTGATAAACTATGGGTTTTGTGAATTTGACGGTTCCTAACGCCGTCTTTGCCGTAAGCTTCCCCTCCTCATTCACCCCTAATGCCTGTACCCCGCTGAGTTTCAGCCTTATCACCCCGGGGTCTGCGCCGGGTTTCACATAAAAGAGTTTTTCGACATTGTTTCCATATGCCTTCAATTTGAGTTCTATCCCCTCGTACACCTCTCCAAGCGTTACTACCTCATACGTCGGAATACGGGTCTTCCACTTCGCAGGGTCATTTCCCCTGAAGTCGTTCACTGTTGTGATAGACTTCTTTTCCCCTTTTATCTTATCAATCCTTCCGCCGACAATCTCCTCCTTCAGTACTACTCCCCTTGCCCCTTTCTCATGCTTGGCATCGGAAGTGTCTTGTTTCTTGCTGTGTTGAGGATCTGTCTGATCTGAAGAATCGGGAGCAGGTGAGGAATGGTACATGTCAAATCCCTGTGCATCTCCATTTGGGGAAGGAGAAGGAGGAGTAACCCTTCCATTTTCCCTTTTGTTCATGGTGGGTTTATGAGGATTTCCATGTCTGCGGTGGGCATTAGCCCCTGCATTTTTACGATGGGGCAGGGCGTAGACAATCTCCCCGTCTTTTGTGACAAATACCGCCCCTCCGAAGATGTGGGCATAGAACATTACCCTTTCATCGGTTTGCCCTTCATTGGCTATAAAAGGCATCTGGAGTTTCTTCGTCCTTTGCATGACATCTGCCTTTGACGGTGTGCCCGTACCCTCTTGTTCAGCCAAAAGAGTCTCTACCGAAAGCATAACCAGTAACAGGCATGCAACTATTACAAGAACTTTGTTCTTCTTCATTTCACTCCCCTCCTTTTCTCCCGTTCCGTTAAATCGGACACGCACAAACCGCCCGCACTACAAATTATTTTTTCCGCTTAAAACAAAAAAGCCTTACTGCAAAGATTTTAACAAAACATCTTCGGCAGTAAGGCTATCTTTTTTCACCGACTTCCTTAAATTATTCCCAAAAGGCTTTTTTAGCCTTTCCATACTTCCGTGTACATTTAAAGACCCTTTCCTTTGCGTCCCCTGATCGCTCAGGGTTTGCCTTTATCGCGATATTTTTATATGATAATCCAGACATATTCGCTTGT
>JAUQXU010000088.1 GCA_030837935.1 Candidatus Brocadia sp. | reverse complement strand
ACAACCCTTTCTCCCGATCCGGCATGGGCCAATAGGCCAGGCCGAAGTCGAAATACGAGGACAAAAACTTAAAGAGAATAGGCCCCAACAGCTCGTCGATGTCCAAATTGCGGGCGATTTGAACCGCCTCTTTGTAATAACCCGGGCGTTGATACGCGCTGTCATTTACAAAATGCAGAATCCTTGCGTCCGGTTCCGGGCGAAGATGGGGCTTCTCTGTCATGAGTTTGAACAGGAGGTCCGGCTGAATAGTAAGCTTGTGATACTCAATATATTCTGCGATATTCTTTTGAAGAACGGCTGCCGTAATGCGTCCACGTTCATACGCCAGGAGGAACTCTTCTTCGGACATGAAAGCTTTGGCGCCATAAGCACGTCCAGCCTGTTTAACGCCTTCAAAAAAGTCGTATGTTTCGAAGTGGTGAATGGTATTGTGATGAACAAAAAATGGCAAGGGGCCCTGATCGGGCATCAAATGCTTAGCGTGTTCGATTGCGTGTTCAATCTTGTCAGACATCGTTCACATTGATGTAGAGAAAATGAAAAAGCTTTTCACAACTTAACACGCAATACGTGCAAAACGTGAATTATCTCTGTAAAGTCGGGTTATTAAAAAGACAATCATTCTGTTAACCTTGCGGTAACATAAAAATTCGGGCAGAATAACTATTGATATTCTATTTTGCGATAATAAACTTAAATTGGCATGATACAAAAAGAATCCTGAAGTTCAAGTGTTTTTATAAAAATTATTTTCTTGGTATCTGACATGAAAATACAAAATGTATCATAAAAAAACTACATTGCCGCGATTCTATTTCCCCCTTCTTCCTTTGCACGATACAGTGCCTTATTTGCGTATTTTATCAGTGATTCCTGGTCTTTGACCTGATCCGGAAAGGAGGCAACACCGATACCGACGGTAATTTTCATTGTCTCTTCTCCTCCGATGGTATCAAAGTCAGCAGATTCAATCATGCGACGAAGGTCATCCGCCTTAACCAGCGCTCTGGTTTTATAGAGTGCAGGCATTATGATGGCAAATTCCTCGTTGCCATATCTTGCGATAATACCTGCATCCCGCAAGAAATCATTCAGAATTCTGGCTATTTGTTGTAAGAGTCGGTTACCCACATCATTACCGCAGGTATCCTGTATCCTTCTGAAATTATCGACCTCCAGAATAAAAAGACTTACATGCTCATTGCGTCTTTTTGCCAGTGATAACTGCTTGCTCAAAATTTCATTAAAGAACCTGTGGTTGTACACCCCGGTGAGTTCATCCGTTACGTTCGTATGCTTGGCAATATCCAGAAGTTCCAACCTGTGAAGTGACAGCGCAGTCACCCCAACATAGTTTGCCATTAACCTCCGAATCTTATCATCATTCCAGCAACTCATGTCTTTTCTATACAGGATAACCATGCCAAATGTTATGTCTCCTGCGATCAGAGGAAGACATATATAACCTCCTTCTTTGATTTTATATCCAATGCATGCGCAGGGAGGTTTTTCGTGAATATCATTTACAACCTGTATTCGTCCGGTCTTTAACGCACCGCAAAGTGAAGGGTCAAAAACAGCTTCATTCTTTATAAGTTCCTGTGCTGGTATAGGCGGTTCTGTAAGAGGCACGTACAGCATATTTCTCTCCCGATCAAGCATAACCACTGCTATAACATCGGGGGCAAAATGATCTTGTAACGCTGAAGCCAGATGCTTAAATAATGCCTCGTCCTGCATCGCTTCATTCGTTATGGTGGTAAATGACATGAGGTCTTCCAGTTCCCGGATGTGCTTGTTTCTTTCCTCCTCAGCCTTTTTACGTTCTGTTATATCTTCCTTAACGGCAATGAAGTGGGTAATAACACCTTTCGTGTTCCTCACCGGTGAAATGGATGCGTATTCCCAGTAGAGTTCTCCATTCTTCTTTTTATTACAAAATTCTCCTCTCCACTCCTTTCCCGACGAAATAGTTTCCCACATGTGGTGGAATTCATCAGACGATATATTATCGGGTTTTAAGATGCGCGGATTTTTCCCGATTACTTCTTCTGGACGGTATCCGGTTAATTGAGTGAACTTTGGGTTTACGTACTCGATAATGCCCCAGTTATTCGTAATCACAACGGTACTCGAACTTTGTTCTATAGCGAGAGACAACTTGCGAAGTTCATCCTCAATCCGCTTACGCTCCGTTATGTCTTCCTTAACGGCAATGAAGTGGGTAATGACTCCTTGCGAATTTCTTACGGGCGAAATGGATGCATTTTCCCAGTAGAATTCCCCATTCTTCTTTCTGTTGTAAAACTCTCCACGCCATTCTCTACCCGATGTAATCGTCTCCCACAACTCGCGATATTCCTCCGATGACTTATGAATGTGTTTTAAAATCCTTGGGTTTTTCCCCAAAACTTCTTCGGAAGTATAGCCAGTTAGCTGGGTAAATTTCGGATTTACATATTCTATATTGCCGTTGACATCCGTGATCATTACCGTACTTGGACTCTGCTCTACGGCATGCAACAACTTATTCATTTCTTCCTTCATCCGCAGGCACTCAACAATTTCTGCCTTCAATTCCCTGTTTTCTATCTCGAGTTCTAACTGGTGATTTGTTTTTGACATATTCTAAAACTTTTCAAAGCCTCTCATTCGCTATTTTCCTTTGATTTAATTCACTATGCATGGTAAAACTATCTTCGTGCTACTGGCACTATAGTAAGTGTTTGTCGCATCCCATTCCTGATAACCATTACTTCAACAGGCTTACCAATTCCTGCGGTATCCATCATGTAATTATAATCATAAATATTCGTAATCTTTTTACCCTCGATTTCGATGACGATATCGCCATCCTTCATGCCTGCCTTATCTGCCGGACCATCCGGTTTGACGTTATTTATTTTTACGCCTTCTATATTTTCGGCTGTAAAGTCTGGAATTGTTCCCCAATAGGTACGGCGGCTGACTTTTTCTGTTCTTCGTTCTCCTGACTGCACAACCTTTACGTAATCAGGACGTTCTGCATTCCTGACCAAATCAAGAACCATGGACCGCGAGAATTCGGCAATCCTCACCATCCCTTCATAATTAAGGGTTTCAGGATCATCTGTGGGACGATTATAATCCTCGTGTACGCCCGTAAAAAAGTGGATTACAGGAATCTCCTTGGGATAAAATGCGGTAACGTCTGTTGGTTGATACGGATCCTGGAGAAGTTTTAAGCTGAATTTCCCGGCCACATTACATTTTTCAATCAGACGGGCCCAGCTGTTGGAAGAACCGACACCTTCCACGATCAAATTGTTTTCCTTAAGCCGACCCACCATATCAAAATTCATATACGTAATAACATGTTTTAATGGAATTGCAGGATGTTCGGCAAAATAAGAAGATCCAAGGCATCCCAGTTCTTCCCCGGACCAGAGGGCAAAGATGATTCCCCGTCTGAATATCTGCTGGTTCCTTTTACGTTCTTCCGCAAGGGAAGAAGCTATTTCCAGCACGATGGAAACTCCGGAAGCATTATCATCAGCCCCATTGTGTATCTGACCTTCTTCGCCCTTGTGCGCCAGCGAGTCGACCCCACCACGACCAATGTGGTCATAATGAGCGCCAACGATAATATACTCAGCGCCTTCTATCCCTTCACCGGCTGGTAGAAAACCGAGGATATTGCGGTCCGTTTCTTTTATCTGTTCAACTGCAGTGGAAATTTTTACCCGTACGTTTGGCAAATCAAAACTACCTTCGATCTGCGGATTTTCTTCGTCCAATCCTGATTGAATGGCTTCAAGATCCTTGCCAGAACCGACAAAGAGCGCTTCGGCTACTTTACCATGTATGGAAGCAGCGGTAATCCCTGAATTGGCAGATGCCTTATCGCTGGACAGCGGCATTAATTCCCCTGATCCGGGAGATTTCGGGCCAATAACCACGAAAAAGGCCTTTGCCCCGCGTTCACGCGCCAGCATTGCCTTATAACGTAATCCTGCGTATCGGGTAAGTTCCAAATGCCTTTTCATGTCCACCTTTTCAGGAACATGATGGAGCGCAAGGACAATTTTATCTTTTACATCAACTCCAGCGTACGAATCATAGCCCTTACCTTCATTTCCAGGGACAGACAATCCATAGCCGGCAAAAACCACCTGACCCTCCACCTCACCATTGGCCGTGAATGCCAGGGGCAGAAAGTCCTTATCTACCTCAAATTCTATTGTCTGCTTACCGTTACTACCTTTCGTAATGTAAAGCTTATTTTGACCCTGGATTAATTTTGATCCGGAGATAAAAGCGAATTCCTGAAAGTAATTTTCTTTATCACCCATGGGTCTTAACCCGATTCTCTTAAAATAATCCGCAATGTAATGGGCGGCCATTTGAGTACCTCTGGTGCCTGTCATTCGACCCTCCAACTCATCGGAGGCTATATATTGCACCTTGGCACGAAGGTCAGCAGCCGTAATTTCAGGAGAGAATGAATGTACTATATCTTTACTCTCAGCAGTATTCTTTTGGATAGGTTTGTTAACGGTACTTTGCTGAATATTTTCTGAAATGCCAGGTGGTTGAATTGCCTGAGATTCAGACCTCATGCCTGAGAGTTTTAATGCCTCACGGGCTGCTTCGTGATTCCATGCAGCCATAAATAATTGAGAATCACCGTTTGGCGTTCTGCCGGAAGTCCAGGCAAGCTGTTTGCCATCGGGTGAAAATACCGGTAAACCATCAAACCGCTCCGCAAAAGTTACCCGGACAGGTTCTTTTTCCCCACGGGTATCGACAATGAACAACTCGCAATTCGTGAATCCGTGCTTATTTGAGTGAAAGATGATATACTCACCCGATGGATGATAATAGGGAGCCCATGACATTGACCCGAAATCGGTCAGTCTGCATACATCTGAGCCATCAAGCTTCATGGTATAAATATCTGCCAGCATCCCATTTTCGTTGAAATGCCGCCAGATAATCCTTTCTCCGTCAGGACTGAAAAAGGGACCGCCGTCATATCCGTCCCAGGTGGTTAATCGTTTTTGATCAGAACCATCAGCGTTCATGATATAGATCTCACCAAAATAACCGGGATTGGTTTCCAAACGTTCCTGCTCTTCCGGTGTAAGCTTTTCAATCGGGTAGGCATTTCTTAAAGAACAAAACACAATCTTACTCCCATCGGGAGAATAGGCGCCTTCCGCATCATAACCAGGGGCGCTTGTTAAACGTCTTAATGCGCTTCCATCGCGTTTGGCTGAGAAGATGTCGTAATTTGTGTCGTAATCCCACGTAAAACGGCGTTTTTTCCCGGATGCACGGAACTCAATTTCTGCCTGCTGCTTTGTTTTGGCATCGGGGTCCAGATGGGTTGAAGCGAAGAGTACCTCGTCAGAATTTGGCCTGAAAAATGAACACGTGGTTTTACCGATTCCCGGCGAAATCTGATGAGTATCACCGGTTTCTAAACTCATCATATAAATCTGGTAAAAAGGATTTTCAGCGTCACGTTCGCTTTGAAAAATTAAAAATTTTCCGTCCGGAGAAAAATATCCCTCTCCTGCGCTTTTCCCCTGATACGTCAATTGCCGTATAATTGTTAAAAATTGGTCTTCTCCCTTTTCAACTCCTTTGCCACGTACCACTCCCCCATCAAAGTACAGCACTACCATGAGTGAGAAAAAAATAAGCGCTGAAATTATTTTCTGCATAAAAAATAGTCCTCTCCCCTACTTGCCTTCAGTCGCTTGCCAGACCAGGCAGGTAAATAAAACTACGATATTTTGTTATTTAAGATCAAAGAATATTTGATCTTGAGTTTGTGTATATAAGCATTTTGAATAATAATAAACCGTGTATCAGCTGTCAATACATAACTCCTTTTTATACCATGTATATTAACTCATCGGTGTAATTTCTTAATTGACAGAAAACGTGAGGAATGCTATAAGATGCTGACATTAAACACAAAACATGTATTAATTGAATCAATTAACGCATTATAAAGGAGGTTTAATGAAGACTTTTACGTATATTCTTTTAACGTCTGCTTTTGTATTCCTTCCCTTTATTGTTGCAACGTCTTTGTTCGCTGGCGTTGGTGAGCACACTCCTTCAGACCATTGGGATTACGAAGGTGAACTGGGGCCTGATCATTGGGACAAGCTAATACTCGAAAAATGGCACTGCAAAATCGGAGATATGCAATCACCTATCGGTATTTCTGTGACTGAAAAGACCAAACTGAACGATATTATCTTTCATTACTACTCAACCCCTTTAAAAATCATAAATAACGGTCATACCATTCAGGTTAACTATGAAAAGGGAAGCTCAATATCCATCGGTCAAAAAAAATACGAGCTCATACAGTTTCACTTTCATACGCCGAGTGAACATGTAATACACAAAAAACGTTACCCTATGGAAGCGCATTTAGTACATAAGGGTGAGCATGGACAACTGGCAGTTGTCGCCGTACTCATGGATGAAGGCAAAGAAAATGCATTTATAAAAACCCTGTGGAGTAACTTTCCAAAAGAAGTGGGTAAAGAGCATATTGTCTCTGATATAAGAATATGTGCAAGTCAGCTCCTTCCAAAGAACACCACGGCATATTATTCCTATCCTGGTTCGCTTACCACCCCACCATGCACTGAAAATGTGAATTGGTTAATCTTAAAGACGCCAATAGAGGTGTCGAAAGCGGGGTTGCACAAATTCACTTCATTATTCAAATATGATGCAAGGCCGATTCAACCTGTTCATGGCCGGGTTGTCAAGGAAAACTACTAAATCAGGTTTTTGGCAGTTTCCATCGTACACCAAGACACTAAGTTCTTCTCCGGACATAGTCTCTTGGTGACGTTGACTGTCTTGCAATTTCTCATACATCAAACCTCTTCATTCTCGTCTTTCAAAAAGTAATTTGTTGCAAAAAAATTTTACATAGGAATACATTCGGGGTGGCACGGCCAAACTTGTTTGTCCGTGTTCTTCGTCAACTTTGTTTATAAAACGTATGGCAAAATTAAAACTCGACCTGCACGACATCTGCAAAAAAGGACGTTTAATCGAAAGCGAACTCAATCGGATTATCAGTGAAGCCGTTGAGAAAAAGATTGCGCTGGTAGAAATCATTCCCGGCAAAGGGAGCGGACAGTTAAAAAAGACCGTCTTACGTTTTCTCAACCGGCCTGACATCAAAAAGCTCTATCACCGTATCGATAAGGATAGTGAAAATTTTGGAAGGATTTTTGTACGTTTCAGGCATTAGCAGGGAATTCATGCGATCTGGGTTCCGCCTGTCTCTCTTCTGAATAGAAAAAGAATTGTCATCAATAAAGTTGTTCAGCCGCTGATAAATCTTTTTTGCCGCTGCCCCTTCCAGACCACGTACCTGCTCAACATCGCCGGCCTGATACATCTGCCGTATCACCCCTTCGAGTTCATTGATAAACAGGTACTGCGCCTTAAGAAATCTCTGCTTAAAAAGAGAAATGTAATTACGGATCTTGCCTGCGGCAAATTCCGTTGCAATACAAAGCACTTCGGTCTCAGAGAGTGAATAATATTTTTTCCCGTGTTCGTATGAGATATCATAATATTTTTTAGAATCAGGTTTTACCGTTGTGATGTAATATCCTGTGCCCAATGCGATGGTAAGCGGGATATTGCCCTCCGTGCACTTCCTGAGGAGGGCTGTGGAAAAGACGGTCTTTCCCATGACCATGATCTCACTTATCCTTCGCAGCGGGATGGTCTCAATAATCTTCCTGTCCTTGCAGATGTCAATGGCATCACCATTCAGTGACAAAAAACGTATACGGTTCTACGATGTACAATGGCTTCTTGAGCAGTTTAACATCTTCCTCACTCTCCACCATAACCGCCGACCGTTCGAACCGTATCCCCAGAAAGCGAAACCCATCCTTAATGGATCTGATAGCAGTCTTTTCCTTTTTTATCTTTAAACCTAACTTTGAAAGATATGCTTCTGTCTCTGATAAAACATTTTCTGCATCCTCCTTCGTCCTTGCCAGAATAATGAGGTCGTCTGCATACCGTACCATCTTTACGCCACGAGAAGTATTTTTGATTGCGGCCTTGTGTCCGGCATCTCCTTTATCATAGTCCGTCTCAACGTGCTCATCGGGGCTTATCAGACCCCACTGCTTTATCTGTTCATCAAAGGAGTCAAGATAGAGGTTTGCAAGGATGGGAGAAAGCGGACTGCCCTGAGCTAGCCCCTTTACCCGTTCATAATAGACGCCATTCAAAATATATCCGTTTTTCATGGATTTCAGCAGGATATTTTTTAAACAGGTATCGTTCTGCGGGATATAGGCATCAAGCAGGCGTTCGAGGATGCTCGGGTCTACGGAAGGGAAAAAGTCCTCGATATCCGACTCTATCACATACTGGTACCCTTCTGCAATGGCGGTCTGAATTATTTCGATAGATTTCTGTCGCGAGATACCCTTCCTGAACCCTATGGATTCCTCTTCAAAAAAGCGGTCAAAGACCGCAGAAATGGTCTTCAGGAGGTATTGCTGGATGATCAGATCCCTGAACGGTATCTGTTCGACCATCCGGTCGGCACCGCACTTTTTCTTTATCGTAAATGCAATGTTTGGAGTTGGTATATAGGTGTCACCGGTAATTAATTGAAAGAGATTATCTGCGTACTGATTTTCTTCAAACGGGTACTTTTCCGTTTCTGATAGTGTTTGCAACGCATGATCATACCTGTTTATAACATCCCGGATAACAGATACCATAATCTTTTTATTGGGGAAGAAGGAGTTGAAATAACCGGGCGACTCTTTGTGCAACAGGTAATATCCCTGGGA
>JAUQXU010000087.1 GCA_030837935.1 Candidatus Brocadia sp. | reverse complement strand
AATAGCGTATGCGTGTGTAAATCAATCATTGGTTACAGATAAATCGCAGAGGAGGAATTTTAATGCGCCCGAGACGATTTGAACGTCTGACCTACGGTTTAGGAAACCGTTGCTCTATCCAGCTGAGCTACGGGCGCATTGTTATTTAAGTTGTTGCTTTTAAACAAGTTGCATACTCACACTTCAATAAGACCAATCTTCAGAAAAAAAACATCCAAAAACTGCCAATTTGGTACGTTTTTTACACTAATTTACTGTAACAATTACTGTAATTTGTCGTTTTGTTTATTTTCATGCGTTATCGGCAATTTTATCACTTCTCTTCTTTTTTTTGAACTTTTGATTATACCTTTGAACAATGTTTTTGCAAGAAAAATTAAGGTCAATCCAATTTGTACTGGAATTCACTGTTAGCATTTATGAAAAGAAGTAAAAACAAATAAGGAAACTTGGGGGCATCTGCTTGACGCCCCCCCAACGAAATCGTGTTCAACCAGAGAGATTCACACTTGCGGGAAACTTTTTTATTAGCTTGTTGAACAATCGGTGGCCATTGGTCCGGTGCCTCGTCATGATATTTGCGAGGGGCAACAGCCCCATGGAAAATCCAGAGGGCGTTACAAGTAGATACCCCAATAAAGGAAAGTTTGGCTTCGTTTGGCAAAAATTGGTTATTACATGAATGCCATTTATAAAAAGGGTATTTTTAACAATTTTTATAACTGACTGACCTTGTGTCTGTTATGACCGCAATTACTTATTGTAAAACAAGTTGCTACATATCGTAAATTCTGCCAATTCCGTTGGTTTTCCGTTGAATTCCGCTGGAGTTGACTACAATTTGACTACAGTATAAAAATGTTTATTAATCAAGTTATAAGCTGTTATTAGAAAAATTTTAAAGGCCTTATTTTTTAACGTAGTTCTTGCGAATATTTAATAATGGAAAAATGGCAATATATGCCCTTTAAATATCATTCGATCAAATGTTGAAAGTACACCGGTGATTTTGCTATGATATCGCTCTAGAAACTTCTCCATTGCCATCCTCCTCTATCGTGTATGATTCCAGTGGTTAGGATTCCACTTTAAAAAAATCGAATATACACTATTGGAGGACGGTTTTAAAGCTTTGGTTGCGGCATAACCGCGCTAGGCCATATACTAAAGGAGACAGGGATAGTCTGGCTATTCCATACAAAAAATCGGGTAATTTGCCGCAAATTACCCATCCACAGACAATGCTCTTACCGTTCCATACCATTCTTTCCTTTTTCACTCTTTTTTGGTATTCAATTTTATTCAATTTAGCTGAAGGAATTAAAAAAAACCTTGCAATATTCTTCGTTTTTGATTTAATATCACCTCATAATGAAAAAGCAATTTCCTATCATAGATCCTGGGCAAGCCCTTCGGAACACGGATGGCGACGGCAGCGGTTGTGGGCTGTCTTATGCTCCTGGCGGGCATGAACTTTATGTTCCTCTCCCTCTTCGGGCAGTTTGTCGTCAGGACCTCCCGCCGCTCTTCGGCCGAGGCCGAGCACGGGGTGGTTCGCATCCATCGAGGTGGTTCAAAGGCACTGGGACCCTGCGAGCGAGGCGTACAACTTTCCGAGGGTCAGGTGAGTAACGTGAGTATGGTGAAGCCGTGGGAACGCGAAGCACTCTCTCACTGCCCCCTTTGCGGGGGAGTGGATGCTGTCCCGGTTGTGGACCGTCGTGTGCGCGGTGTGCCTTTGCGATTCGTAAAGAGCACAGGTTGCGGGCTCGTGTATCAGAACCCCCGGCTAACCCTTGGGGCGGCCAGGGAGTACTTCAATTCCACAACGTTCTTCCGGGACGGGGAAGACAACGAAGGGGGACTGGAAAGCCTCCTCGGGTATCCGGACTACGGCGTCTCCGAACTCGGGGTGAGGAGGACGGCTGCTTACAGGCTGAGGCGGATCTCCGCATTCGTGCCTCCTCCGGCGAGGCTCCTGGAGATTGGCTCTGCCACGGGCGTGTTCCTCGATGAGGCCCGCCTGGCTGGGTACGAGGTACGCGGCCTTGATCTGTCGGCGCCCTTTGCGGAAAGGGCCGGCAGTGTGTATGGGCTCGAGGTGGACGTTGCGTCTGTCGAGGACTTTCCCCTGCCCGAGCGGGCGTATGATGTCATCTGCTGCTGGGGCGGGATCCCCTGCTGGCACGACTTCGTGAAGGGATTGGCGAACGTCGGGAGATCTCTCAAGTCCGGAGGCGTGTTCGTGATGACCCATTCGAACATCGAGAGCCTGCTCGCACGCGTGTTGGGCAGCCGGTATTTTGAATTCAACCCTGGCGTCTTCACGGTCTTCTCCGTGAGCACGATGAGCCGTGCATTGGACATGACCGGTTTCGATTCGATCGTGGTCGAGACGGACCGGCAGTTCGCTTCCGTTGGTTGGATCCTCACGTATCTCAGAAGCACTTTCCTGCTCAGGGCCGTGCGCGCCCTCGGAATCGAAAAGGCGGTCGTTCCCGTTGTCGCATTGACGAGTGTGTTCCGGGTTTGCAGGAATCGATCCCACGACTGAGCCCAAAAACACAGTGGAAGCCTGCCCAAGCCTCGAAACATTACTTTGTTAAAAATTTAGTAGCGTTGTCAGGTCTCCACTTGACACAGAGGGCGCTACTAAAAATTTAGCTTAAGGAATTAAAAAAAACCTTGCAATATTCTTCGTTCTTGGTTTAATATTACCTTATAGTGAAAACGCAATTTCCTATCATCTCCTATCGGGACTTCACATAGTTTAGTCGCTTAAGGTTGTCTATAACCCGTATCCTACTGTCTTTTTTAGCAAAATCATTGATGATCTTGAGGGAGTTGTCAGTCGAAGCGTCATTTACAATTATTAGTTCAAAGTCTTTAAGGTTTGTTCTGATATGCTTTGTATAGCTTGAGATAAAAAAGGCTCTGCATTGTATACAGCCATAATAACCGATATTGTTGGTTTTGGCTTATTTTCTGTAGGAATCATATTTGATAGGTTATAACGCTAATTATACGTATTTATGACAAATAGTGAATTTAAAATAGATTTTATTGGTGTGGGTGCTGAGAAGTCTGGAACTACCTGGATAGCAGAAGCTCTTAAAGAACATCCGCAGGTTGTAATGTCTTATGTTAAAGAAGTGCTGTTCTTTAACAAAGAAGAGTTTCTTCACAAAAAAAATGAAGGGTGGAACTATGAGAAAGGTTTGGAATGGTATGCGAAACAGTTTCCTCCCAAACCAGAAGGGAAGATTTTAGGAGAGTTTTCTGTTTATTATTTGTGGGACAAAGGTACGGCTGAGCTAATACATAAACACTTTCCAAATGTGAAAATTATTGTTTGTTTGAGAAATCCAACTGATAGAACTTATTCACAATTTTGGTGGTACAGAAAACACTTAAATTTGGAAAAGCTACAAATATTTGAGGAGGCTTTGGAATCTCAACCAGTGTATATTCAAAGAAGCATGTACTATCACCAACTCAAACGATACTTTGATTTATTTCCAAGGGAAAATATTCACGTAATAAAGTTTGACGATATTGCGAATAAACCTGCGGAAGTTATAAAGAATCTGTATTCTTTTTTAGAGATAGATAATTCGTTCGAACCTACTATAATAGACAAGAAGGTAAATCCTTCTTTAAACCATAAGTTCAAATTAGTTTCTAAAATCATTCATATCCCAATAAAACTGGAAAAGTCACGTTATGAGAAACTGCTTACATGGATGAAGCATGTAAAAGTATACGATTTGATTAGATATGTTTACTATAGGTTTAATACGCAAGAATATAAGTATCCTCCCATGAGTAAATTGACAAGAGAAAAACTGGACAGTCTCTTTTTGCCTGATATTGAAAAAATTGAAAAGCTTACGGGATTATCATTCAATGAATGGAAAAACATTTAACTGGAAAATACCTTTACTAATTCTTCTGCTCGTTTGTTTTGTAACATAGGTCTTTTTTAGAGAAATATTCTTGATCGTGTTTCCTAGTTATTTACTTATTGCTGGAGTAATGAACTATTCAAGGATAGCTTCTAAAGATGCCGTCTTAAAAATTCTTTTGCGGTTAGTTGCTGCTTTTTATTTACCGTTTTCTTATTTTCACTTTCCGATCAGTGCGAGCATGACAATGAATGACGCCGACTTTGTCATTCGCCATCTAGCGGGCACTTTAAAATCGTTTCAATGAAATCATGCGTTCGGTGCAACGTCTCGTTTAACAGGGATCA
This sequence comes from Candidatus Brocadia sp., assembly GCA_030837935.1. Taxonomy (GTDB): domain Bacteria; phylum Planctomycetota; class Brocadiia; order Brocadiales; family Brocadiaceae; genus Brocadia. Next base: position 1,792 of record JAUQXU010000087.1, on the reverse strand, counting down.
TTGGACTTGTCCATCGTGCGGATTTACCCCCCGGTGGGAAGGTTCCCATTATTGCTTCTCGCCCGACATCGCAACGGGCGATGCCAGTTTCGATCTCAAGCGGTTCGAGCTGGTGCGAGATTTTGAGCCCGGGAGCTTTTGGTACGAGTCACGCAACCGGTTGATTATTTGGTTGTTGAGGCGGTTTTTCCCGACAGCACGCAATCTTTTCGAGATTGGTTGCGGCACGGGGCTCGTTCTGTCGGCGGTGGCGGACCATTTTCCTCAAATGGCGGTGGCGGGGTCCGACGTCTATCCGGAGGGATTAGCCTATGCCAAAAAAAGAGTGGACCGAGCTTCTCTGTATCAAATGGACGCTCGCCACATCCCTTTTTTCGAGGAATTCGACATCATCGGTGCATTCGATGTTCTGGAACATATCGATGAGGATGGTCTTGCATTGGCGCAAATGTTTCGAGCGGTCAGAAGAGGCGGGGGTGTCATCGTGTCGGTACCTCAACACCAAACCCTCTGGGGACATGGCGACGATCGCGCGAAGCACAAGCGGCGGTATTCGCGTCAGGAACTCTTGCAAAAGGTCGGCAACGCCGGTTTTCGTGTGCTCTACACCACATCCTTCTTCTTTTTCCTGTTGCCGTTGATGTTCGCCTCTCGCGTGTCGCAAAGAATATTCTCAAAGCCATGCGATACCCTCGACGAGCTGAAGACAACGGAAAAAGCCGGAGCGATTTTATCCCCCATCATGAGCTTGGAATTTGGCTTGATTCGAATGGGTCTTTCCTTGCCGGTGGGAGGCTCTTTGTTTCTTGTGGCACAAAAATCGACTTAAACCGCTCCTTGGAATTAGATCGCGGGGCTCTTCCACCGTTCAGCGCAGTCCGCTTCCTTTATTGATAAATTCTCCCCTATGTCGAGCCGTCCCATCGATTCTGCCAAGATTACGAGTGCGGTCAAAGTCGATCCTGTGGCCAAGGCCTTATCTTATGCGATCGGATTTGCCGGCTTGGCCTCGGATGGATATGACCTTTGGGCGGCTTCGCTTCTTCACATCACGGTGCTCGGCTGCCTCACCGTCCTCGTGATTCGCGACTTTATGCCCGGGACTCCCACCGGACTCTTCGGCGATCTCCTCCTCCTCCTCGGCGCTTTCCTCTTGGTTGTTTCGCTTTCGTTCGTTGGATCGATCAATCCCAGCGAATCGCGCGTGACCCTTCTGGATATGGTGACGGCGTCGGTGTTTTTTCTCGCACTGAACGTGTTTCGGACCGATGATTCTCTCCGTCAACTTTCGGCGGGGCTGGTATTCGAACAAATCTCGCGGGTTACGGGAAAAACAGGCCAATCTTACGCCAGAAGATCAGCCGCTTGATGAAACTGGTGAAGCTGCTGTCGCGATAATCGGCGTATCTGAATATAAACCCCGACGCATCCCATCAAAACAATGGCGTGAGTGTATCAAGAAAATCTACGAGGTCGATCTCCTGTGCTGCCCAAACTGCAGCGGAAAAGTGAAGATCATCAGCTTTATTACTGATTTATTCAATTTAGCTGAAGGAATTAAAAAAAACCTTGCAATATTCTTCGTTCTTGGTTTAATATCACCTCATAGTGAAAACGCAATTCCCTATCATCTCCTATCATCGACCATAATGGACATCCTCAAATTCAAGGCGGTGCTTGCCGGTAAAATCTTAAGGGACAAGGACATCTCGGAGGTCGTCTCAGGGACCGTTGTCACTATGATCCTCAAGTCGCTCGGCGTGGGCCTGGCGATCGACGACTTCGGCACCGG
>JAUQXU010000086.1 GCA_030837935.1 Candidatus Brocadia sp. | reverse complement strand
TCTGTGCTATAGTCTTCATGGAAAAAGTGAACCTCCTTTTAGGTGTTTTTATTCTCAAAATACCTTCAATTCCCTTGGAGATTCTACCATTTCTGACCTAATCCTGCAACAAGGCGAAGCCTTGTTTGCAGGATTTAGGTTATATCCCATCTATGATTAAAGAAGCAAATATATTAGACCAACTGAAAAACAAATATATACGAAGATTAAAACCAGTTTTTGAGATAATGACAGTTAATAAAAAAGAAAGTGTTTCATCTTTTACCGCTTCTGCCACTGCCAATATTTTTCAAAATAATTCATTTGACTATATTTTTACAGATCCACCTTTCGGCGGTAACCTCATGTATTCAGAATTAAATTTCCTCTGGGAGGCATGGCTCAGGGTGTTTACCAATAACAAGCAGGAGGCTATTGAGAATAAAACACAGGGTAAAGGGCTTCTGGAATACCAGTCACTTATGACCCTCTGTTTCCAAGAATATTACCGGGTACTCAAACCCGGACGGTGGATGACAGTAGAATTTCATAACTCAAAAAATAGCGTCTGGAATGCTATTCAGGAATCTTTACAACATGCGGGTTTCGTCATTGCAGATGTTCGAACTCTTGATAAAAAACAGGGCACATTTAAACAGGTTACGAGTAGTGGCGCTGTAAAGCAGGACCTTATCATTTCCACATACAAACCAAATGGAGGACTTGAAGAGCGATTCAAATTAAAGGCAGGTACGGAGGAATGTGTCTGGGATTTTGTAAGGACGCATCTCAGGCAGCTCCCTGTCTTTGTTCAATCAAGAGACGGCAGGGCAGAGGTAATCGCTGAACGCATGAACTACCTACTCTTTGACCGCATGGTTGCTTTCCATGTCCAGCGTGGTATTACGGTTCCCATTTCTGCGGCTGAGTTTTACGCTGGTTTAGAACAGCGTTTTCCATCACGTGACGGTATGTACTTCCTATCGGAGCAAGCGGCTGAGTATGACAAGAAGCGTATGACCGTAAAGGAAGTCCTCCAGCTTCAACTCTTCGTTACCGATGAGGCATCAGCTATCCAGTGGCTCAAGCAGCAACTCACCAGAAAGCCACAGACCTTCCAGGAAATTCATCCCCAATTTATGAAAGAAATTGGAGGCTGGCAAAAATATGAGAAACCTCTGGAACTTTTAGAGATGCTGGAGCAAAATTTCTTACGTCATGATGGAAAAGATGATGTACCAAGTCAGATACACAGTTATCTTTCTACTAATTTTAAGGAACTAAGAAATCTACCAAAGGATGACCTATCACTACGTGACAAAGCCAAAGATCGGTGGTATATCCCGGATCCCAATAAATCGCAAGACCTTGAAAAATTGCGTGAAAAGGCATTACTCAAAGACTTTGAGGAATACAAGTCCTTTACGGGTAGAAAACTCAAATCTTTCCGTATCGAAGCCGTAAGAGCCGGGTTTAAAAGGGCCTGACAGGAACGCGATTATCAAACCATCATTTCTGTATCTAAAAAAATCCCGGAAAATGTACTTCAGGAAGACCAGAAGTTGCTCATGTGGTACGACCAGGCGATAACAAGGACAGGTATGGATTAGTTGAGCTGGTTTCCAGACAGCTCAAAAATTTGAAGAATACTATTTTATGCATGGAAAGCTCAAATTTTACAATAAATCCCGGAGACTGGTTATGGTGCAATGAATACCACCAGGTTTGTAAGATAATAGATACACAAAAACTCTGGGGCGATGTCTTTTGCCGTGTCTGGCTTCCCATCCAGGATACCATTGTTCGTACAAATGCGAACCGATTAAAACCCCTTACAAAAACAGCATCCTATGCCCCTGCTAACCTTACTTATATTGCAACTGCTGCACGGGTAGCAGATGCTCTAACCCAGGATATATTGCTTGCCCCCATTGAGTCCAGTGTCATTCCCCTTCCCCACCAAATCAGGGCATTGTCACAGGCCGTGTCGGGTCATCGCATCAGATATCTGCTGGCAGACGAAGTAGGGCTAGGCAAAACTATCGAGGCAGGGCTTATCATGCGCGAACTTAAACTCCGTGGACACGTAAGAAGAACGCTTGTGGTGGCGCCAAAAGGCTTGTTGACTCAATGGGTTGCTGAGATGCAGGTACATTTCGATGAAGAATTCAAACTTGTAATACCAGGTAATTTCCCGGTGTATAGAAAAATTATGACAGAAAAAAACATCTGGCAGTCGTGTGATCAGGTTATTTGTCCCATGGATTCAATAAAACCGTTAGAAGGCCGTTACGGATGGTCGAAGGATCAGGTAACCGCACATAATAAGGACCGATTTGAGGATATCATCACAGCAGGATGGGACTTGATCATTGTAGATGAGGCGCACCGCTTGAGTGGAAGCTCAGAAATGGTTGCCCGGTATAAGCTGGGTCTGGGTCTGGCTGAGGCATCCCCGTATCTCCTGCTCCTTACAGCCACCCCGCATCAGGGCAAATCTGATTCGTTTTATAGATTAATCTCATTCCTTGATAGTTTAAATTTCCCCGATGTCAGCAGTGTAACAAAAGAAAGAGTATCACCCTACGTTATCAGAACTGAAAAACGTTATGCAATAGATGCGAATGGGAAACCTCTGTTTAAACCCAGGCAGACACGATTAATTCCAATATCGTGGGAGGATCGTCATAAAGCGCAACGTCTCCTGTATGAAGCAGTGACGGAGTACGTCCGTGATGGATATAATCAGGCAATACAGGAGAAAAAAGGTTATGTTGGTTTTTTGATGATACTTATGCAACGTCTCGTAACGTCATCAACCAGTGCAATCCGCACAACCCTGGAAAGGCGTTTGCAGATACTTCATGAACCAGACGAACAACTCAACCTTTTCCTGTCACTCAACGATGAGGAATGGTACGACCTGGATAGCCAGGATCAGGTAAATACGTTTTTAACTGCACGCCTTAAAGCGCTAAAAAACGAAAGGGAAGAAGTAAAATTGCTCCTTGAAGCAGCCAAGCGAACTGATGCGTCTTGTTCTGACTCTAAGGCTGAGGCATTACTGGACTGGATATATAGAATCCAGCAGGAAGAAGGAGACCCGAATCTGAAAGTCTTAATCTTTACTGAGTTTATTCCGACACAAGAAATGCTGCATAACTATTTAACGGAAAGAGGTTTCTCCGTTGTATGCCTGAATGGTACCATGGACATTGAAGATCGCAAAAGAGTTCAGGATGCCTTTTCAAAAGAAATTCGTATTCTCATCTCGACAGATGCTGGCGGCGAGGGGCTTAACCTTCAATTCTGTCACGTGGTAATTAATTACGATATACCATGGAATCCCATGCGACTTGAACAGCGAATTGGGCGTGTTGACCGCATAGGTCAGACACATCCTGTTAAAGCAATAAACTTTGTTTTAAAAGAAACCGTGGAACACAGGGTGCAGGAAGTCCTGGAAGAAAAACTTGCCATTATACTCAAGGAATTTGGGGTTGATAAAACTGGTGATGTACTGGATTCAGTACAGGCTGAACAAATATTCGATGATTTATATTTGGAGGCTATCGTGCATCCTGATACCTTCGAAGATAAAATCGAATCTGTCGTTTCTTATGTAAAAGACCAGGTAAAGTCTGTACGCCAGAGTGTATCTTTATTTGACTCACAGGATGAACTTTCTCCGTTAGAAGCTCAAAAGTTGTTAGATCATCCATTGTCCCATTGGGTAGAAACCATGACAATTAATTACCTGAATTCTCACGACGGAGTGGCGGAACGAAAGGGAAGGATATGGAATCTTACATGGCCGACTGGCGAAAAAATGGATAATGTTGTATTCACGATCAATGACGCAGAATGTGTCCCTTCAGCCAGAAAGCTCACTTTAGAAGATGGATGTATTCGAGGTATTTCAATGAATATGCCACCCTTTGTTTCTGCCCAGCCTGTTCCTTGTATTGTCTTTTCAGATATCCCTTCGGACATTCAGGGCTTCTGGTCCTTATGGCGAATTATAATTCAGACCAGGGATTGGAGCAGACAGCGCATAATGCCGTTATTTATTCATGATGACGGCAGGGTTCTTCACCCCACTGCAAGATATATCTGGGATAAAATAATATCAGATGTTGTAAATGCACATCATTACCTGAGCAATCAGGAATCACAGCACATTTTTAAGAAAATATGGGAAACGGCTGAAAAACAGGGAAGACCTATTTACGAACAGCTTGTTCAAGAACACGGGGAGTTAATATCACAAGAAATTAGGAGATGGGAGTATGCGCTTAATGCACGCCGCAGAGCTATAGAACGATTGGGATTACCACAGGTAAGGGCATACCGCCTTTTACAGTTAGAAAAAGAAGATTGGGCAAAGCGAGAAGAGATGAATCAAAAAACGAAAATCAGTCCGGAATTGGTTCCATTGCTGATAGTACGTGTAGAGAAAAAACATGAATAGCTGGCGTGATCATATTCTCAAGGATTTTACCCCTCAGATTGCTCGACTGACACTGGTCGCAGACCCCGACGGATTACTGACTGAAGAAGGAATTGTTGTTGCATTAAGAGATCGTGGCTTTGAACTCCTCGAATTTGACGATCCCGTTGCATTTCGCTTTTCTTACGAATCAAAATATCGCTCTCTATGGGATCGTGGAGAAATAACAGACCTTGTGGTGATTCTGAGATCCTCAACTGATGATTTAAGTTCTCTCCCATACGACCTTTTGTGTGTGGGGCGAAAACTTTCTTTTAACTTGGGCGAACTGTTCCCCAATTTAAGTTATCCTGTAATTGAGAGTCTCGACCGCAATAATCTTGATGCCTTATATCAGGCGCAGATGCGGTATAAACCTGAAAAGCTTGGCGATAACGCGACAAAAGACTTCATTCTCAGGCACGTATTTGAGATTGCCCCGGAACTGATTAAACAACCACCCGATTTACTTCGTGTCCTCCTTCGATTACATTATAGGGGACAGCGTATTCCCTCAATTCTTGATGAGCGATTTATTTATATCTTACGTCAAAACAAATATTTTGATGCTTGGCCTCTTGAGAGGGTTGTATCGGATAGAGAGGCATTTTTTGAGTATTTACAAGAGCGATGGCCAATATTTCTTGAAGGCTTGACACCGGGTGAAACGGAAATAGTTAGTGAGAAGGGGTTAGCCGATAATTTGAAATATCCAGGACCACCTGTCATTCCTTTTGATCACGACGATATCCGTATTTACATAGTGTCTGAACGAAAACGCACTTTTTGTAAAAGTGCGAGGGCGATTTTTTCCTTACCAAGAGATCATTTTAAAATTTGAGGTTGGGTTTTTGCTGAAAATACGGTTCTTTTACACGTTTCCCTTGTTTTCCCCTTT
>JAUQXU010000085.1 GCA_030837935.1 Candidatus Brocadia sp. | reverse complement strand
ATCTCGTTTATAAATGGAACAATATCCGGGATCCTATCAGGTGAAGAAAAATGACTCGCTTATTAAAATATTATATAGATGAATTTGTAAAATATGTTTCTATCGTGGTGTTTTTTGCCGAATTGTTTTGCCTTGTCAGTTGTGCGACCCAAAAGGAAGCAACATATCCCCCCCCAAAAGCAACGGCGACTCCCCGTGAAGATGTGATGGAAATTACCAAAGCAGAAGATACGATGAAAGTCGCCACAGAGGAAAAAGGAATTACAGAAGAATCCTTACGATGCATAACATGTCACGAGGAACGTAGAGTGACACATGGCTGGGTTGCCGATTGGCAGGGTAGCATGCATGCAAGAAAGGGCGTGGGATGTGAAGCATGCCATGTTAGTTCAAATGCAGAACTCGCAGTGAAGGAAGACACGGAATTGGAATATCTCAGCACGAATGGGAACAGTTGCGAGGACAATAGGGTTCATCTCAAGGTCACTGCTGGCAATTGTGGCAAATGTCATGTAAAAGAATACCAGGAATTTATGAAAAGCCGACACTCCATCGGCTGGCAGCGGATGTTAGAGTGCGGAAAACTCATGGCGCTTCCCAAAGATACCTGTTCTGAAAAGTGTGAGCAATGTCATAACATACAATTCAAATGCGATTCATGTCACACACGACATACCTTTAGTACCCTTGAGGCCAAAACTCCTGAGGCCTGCAGAACGTGTCACATGGGTTCTGATCATCCGCATTATGAGGCGTACATCTCTTCCAAGCATGGGACTATTTATACGGCAAGCCAATCCTTGATATTAAAAGAATCCCAGTCTGTCCAGTCGTTAAGATCACCCGTATGTGTTACCTGTCATATGCCCCAGGGTATTCATGATATAAGTTTTGGGCTTACCCGCGGGCCTGCAGGAAGTGAATTATCTTACATTGACAGAAATGGAGCGACAATAGATGACGTTGAATTAGCAAAGAAACGCGAAGACATGCTGTCGGTCTGTAATACATGCCACTCCTTGCGCTTTGCAAAGAAGGCATTACTGATGGCGGATGACATTCACAAAAATATAGGCGCTGTCATACGGGAGGCAAAGGATATGATCCTTGACCTGGAAAAGGAAAAGCAGTTGTTTCCCTCGCTTGGCGAAATGACAAAAATTCCCTTGGCTAGTCATGCCTTTATCCTTGGAAATCTACACGTATATACGGGCAAATCGAGGATGGAGCGTCTTTTTATCACACTAAACCAAAGTGCGGCTGTTACATGGAAAGGGGCTTACCATGGAAATCCCGGTTACACGCACCTATACGGCTGGGCAAAACTCCAAGAAGATTTAAGTAATATGAGGGAAGAGGGGAAAAAAATACGAGATGAGGCAGAACTGAGGAGAAAAATGGGTATTAAATTGAGGTAGTTAATTCAACTATAGTGAACGTCATAAATAAGTATACATATCGTGACCTCCGTGTCATCTCCACCCCTGAATTCGCAAGGGGCAACTCCGAAGAGAATCCATAAAAATGAAGGAGAATACTGGATTCCTGCTTTTGCAGGAATGACAACCTTCTTTAGTCGTCGACTATGTGAATTCGTTGAATCATATTAGACAACATTTATGGCGGAGAGGCCGGGATTCGAACCCGGGGTAGAGATTTTGTCTCTACAACGGTTTAGCAAACCGTCGCTTTCAGCCGCTCAGCCACCTCTCCGATATTTCGATTCTCCCAAGAAATCTTGCTTCAAATATTGGGATTAGTCCAAGCAAGTGCATACACAAATTTTAGTACATGGCGGAGGGAGTAGGATTCGAACCCACGGGAGACTCTCGCCTCCAACAGTTTTCAAGACTGCCGCCATAGTCCACTCGGCCATCCCTCCTCGTATGTATGAACTTGTCAGGAACCGTTTTAAAACTCACTTTCTGTTTTGCATACTTCTTCTAAAACCTTTTTAGCCACAAAAATTGGTGTATTTTTCTGCATTGCAAGTGCGATAGCATCGCTAGGCCTGGAGTCAATCTCCACCGTTGAACCATCGTGCTGCAATATAATCTTGGCATAAAAAGTATTATTCCGCAGGTCACTAATAAGGATTCTTACAATTCCTGCATGCAAACCTTCGATAATGTTGCTGATCAGGTCATGCGTCAAAGGACGCGGAGTGGTAATCCCTTTCACTGCCCGATCAATTGCCCATGCCTCATGAAGACCGATAACGATCGGAAAACTTCGTTGCCCTTGTCTTTCCTTCAGGACAATAATCTGATGATCGCTTGTCTCTGTGATTATGATCTTTGAAAGTTCCATAGGGACCATATAACATTTCTTTCTTTAGAGAGACAACCCGATAAATGCAAAGCCGCCGTCACATTGGCCTGACATGGACAAACTTGCTAAAATTGTAGCACATCGACCCCTTTTGTCAAATGTTTTTTAGTTTAACACGGCAAGAACTCATCAAGCTTCTGAAACTTTATTGACACCCCCTAAATTGGCTGATATACTAGCATACTACTTAGAATTTCAGCTCGCTTCTGCACTCTATTTCCGTCAAAAAAGCACTGATTAATGAAATCGTATTTCTGTTGTTCAAAAAATTTAGCCAATAGCTTTTTATTCATCCTACCCCTATTGGTTTTATATGACGTTGGTATTGCCTTGCAAGGTTCGTGCATTAAAAATACTGCTGATGTTATCATGAAGACCCCTTTGACTTTATTTGGCAAGAACGGTTCTTTGATATTTAATTCACTGGTCGTTGCTTTTTTACTGATATCGGTATTCTATATAGAAAAAGCATATCGCCTGAGTTCTCTGATATTTATTTACATGTTTACAGAAAGTGTAATTTACGCCCTATTTATGGGCTATGTTGTTGGATTCGTTGTTTATAGGTGCTTATTTCCACACATACTGGCCAGCCCTTTTTCCATGAATATATGGATGGGCATTATTCTTTCTGTTGGGGCAGGGGTTTACGAGGAAATTGTATTTCGATTTCTCCTTATCACATCGTTATACTTTCTTCTTGCAACCTTCTTAAAAGTGAACAAACCCGTCAGTGCAACGATAAGTATTATTACGAGTTCTTTGCTGTTTTCAGCCATGCATTACGTGGGAACTTTAAGCGATAATTTTACGTATACCAATTTTACGTTCCGGTTCTTGTCTGGTATCGTTTTATCCACTATCTTTATGTTTCGGGGATTGGGTATTGCTGTTTATACTCACGCTATTTATGATGTGCTTTCGGTGTTAAAACCTTTTCATGTTTAAGGATGTTTGTGTGGAAAATATTGTTGTTGGTATTACCGGTGCAAGTGGAGCTATTTACGCCCAACGTCTGTTACAAATCCTCTGCAAAATGGAATACAATCTCCACGTATCCATATCGGATGCCGCAGCCTTGGTTATTAAACATGAATTAGGAATCGATGTAAAGTGCAACTACCCGAATCCCACCCAATTTTTGGGTTATACCGATAATGTTATCTATTATAATAACATGGATATTGGTGCAACAATCGCCAGCAGCCGATATCCCATCAAGGCAATGATCCTTGTTCCCTGCAGTATGAACACCCTGTGTTCTATTGCCCATGGTATTTCAAACAATCTTATTCAACGCGCAGCAAGTATAACCATCAAAGAGGGACGAAAACTTGTGATAGTACCCCGTGAAACACCCTTGTCTTCCATCCATCTGGAAGCTATGTTAAAATTATCTTCCGTGGGGGTATGCATCTTGCCAGCCATGCCGGGATTCTATCACAACCCAAAGACTATCGCAGATCAGGTGAATTTTGTTGTAGCTAAGATATTGGATGTATTGAATATAAAACATACCCTGATTCCCGAATGGCGTGGTAAAGAATGGGTCAATGCATCAGTCACATGAATTTACTCTGTACTTTGTAGATGTTTGTAAGAATATTCCTTGTATTTGTGAAGAGAAATTAGGTAAGAAAGCTTTATGAATGATATACAACACAACAATGTATCACCAGGGGCAGGGTGTCAACCCGTGTACATGAAAAAGAGGAGAGGTGCGGGCTTTTGGGTTGCAGTAGGACTTGCCTCTTTCTTTTTCTTATGCACCTTATTGTTATTTGTACTCTTTATCGGTTCTCTTGTGCTCAGTAAGGCAGTCATCACAGGCGCTACGACAAAAAAAGCAATGAAACACGCCTCAGAAACCGTTATAGAAGGAAGCGGAGAAAACAAGGTTGCCATAATTCCCATCAAGGGTATATTGAGCAATGAATCTGCAGAAGGTCTCTTTATAGAAAAACCCAGCATTGTCGATGTCGTGAAACAACAACTCGAACAAGCCGCAGACGATACCCATGTAAAGGCCGTACTGTTAGAAGTAGACAGCCCTGGCGGTGGTATTACGGCTAGCGACATTATCTACAATCAGATTATAAAATTTAAAGCCGGGACACAGAAAAAGGTTGTCGTCTATATGCAGGACATCGCTGCCTCAGGCGGATACTACATCTCCTCTGCTGCCGATGCCATCGTTGCACATCCAACAACGATTACGGGGAGTATCGGGGTAATTATGCCGTTAATCAATGTAGCAGAACTTATTAATCGGTATGGCATCAAGGATAATTCCATTGCCTCCGGCAATCTAAAAGAGATCGGCTCCCCTTTGAAACAGATGACCGCAGACGAATCGGCCATTTTAAAAGGTATCATCGATGAGATGTATATGCAATTTGTAACGGTTGTTTCTGCAGGAAGAAAACTGGATATCGAAGCAGTGAAAAAAATTGCCGATGGAAGAATCTATACCGGCAAACAAGCCTTTGAAAAGGGGCTAGTCGACCAGTTAGGTTACCTGGAAGACGCCATCACTGTAACAAAAAAACTGGCGGGACTTACTGAAGCGACCATCGTAAGATACGAAAAACATTACGGATTGGCCGACCTGTTTGGATTAATGTCTAAAAAATTGTTTCTGAATAATACCATCAAGCTGGATATCTCTCAATTACAAGAACAGGGTGATACCAGACCTATGTACCTTTGGAATGGCTATTCCATGAAGGAATAGTTTATAGTATTACCCTGTAAAAATTTCTTTTTTCTGTAAGTTTTTTTACAACCCCCTTCACCCCCTTTTTTAAGGGGGATTTCGTTGCGGCTTAGCTGCGATATGAAATAAAATGCAGTATTATGCTAAAGGAACTGTAAAGACGATTCCTACTGAAGCCGAGCTTGTTATCTTACCAACGAACGACCCCGATCTTTGCGCTATAAATAAGAAAATGGCTGATGCTCTTGTAAAAAGAGGGAAAAAGGTTGTCGTAGTCGAGATTGAGAAGCCAAAGATAGTCATACCTAAAATAGAACTGCTGGCAGTATAATTATTTATGGAGGAAATATGCTCATGAAAAAGTTAATTTATTTGTTGCCATTATTGGCGTTATTGTTATTTTCTTATTCTTATGCTGGTGATATAGATGTTATTAAGGAAGGCAGTTATTCAATTAGTTTGGAAAGTAAGTCTGTAAAGGCAAATAGCAGCTTCGTTGAATATTTCGATATTGATTCTATAGGTAAAAAAATCCCCGATCAGATTCTCGCAACAGTAGAGTCTGGTGATTGGGTTTCTTCTTTACCAAATACTGTTTTTGTAAGTGATTCTAACAATATTACCGATAAAGTCATTGAATACTGGGATGTAAGTTTTGCAAAGGTTAAGAATGGTGGCAGGGTAACTTTTACAAGAACGATAATAAATAACGACAGTGTTGACAGAGAGTCTTATGCATGGAGTTTACATATTAAATATCGATTTATCAAATATCGTTAAATATTAAATATGGTACGAGTTCGCTTTGCACCTTCGCCTACAGGTCTCTTACATATCGGTAATGCACGCATGGCCGTTTTTAACTGGTTATTTGCAAGACGACACAAAGGCACTTTTATCCTGAGGATTGAAGATACCGATGTCGCCCGTTCTGAGAAAAAGTACATGGACCAACTTATCGAAGACCTGCACTGGCTGGGATTGACATGGCAGGAAGGCCCCGATACGGGTGGTCAGTACGGTCCTTATTTACAATCAGAACGTCTGCATATCTACCATGACTTCTGCCAGAGATTTCTAAAAGAAGGGCTTGCCTATCGTTGCTATTGTACCCCTGAAGAATTGGAAGAACGCAGACAGATTGCCAGACTAACCGGAAAACCTCCACGATACGACAATCGTTGTCGTGATTTAACAGATATGCAAAAAAAGGCATTTGAAACATCTGGACTGAGTTTCACCATTCGTTTCAAAGTACCAGAAGAGTTGCTTATATTCGACGACCTGATTCGAGGGACGTGTCAATTCGACATGAGCCTAACAGGAGATTTTGTGATTATGCGTTCAGATGGAACACCCTCGTTTCACTTCGCCGTTGCAGTGGATGACACCCTGATGCAGATTACCCATGTTATCCGTGGGGAAGATCATTTATCAAATACACCGTGTCATATATTACTCTTTCATGCCTTAAATCAAAAACCCCCGCAATTTGCCCATCTGTCACTTACTATGGGCGCCGACCGCACCTTATTGAGTAAACGACACGGGGCATTTTCCATTTCGGAATATCGTAAATTGGGTTATTTGCCAGAGGCACTCCTCAACTATATGATACTTCTTGGGTGGGCACCCAGGAACAAAAAGGAGAAGTTTAAGATCGATGATATCATTGACACATTTGAGATAGGTACGATGAGCAAGGCATCCTCTGTTTTCGACCAGCAAAAACTGGATTGGCTGAGCGGGCAATATACCCGTGAGGCAGATTTAGAAAGACTTACAAACCTTGCAATACCTTACTTGCAAGCTGCAGGTTTCATTTCTACGGATGAAAATAAAATCGATCGAGCTAAATTGAGATTGATAGTAGATGCAGTGAGAAACAACATGTCTTGTGTGTCTCAAATAGGTCAGGAGGCAGATATCTTTTTCAAGGATGCTGTAGTTAGTGAAAAACATCTTGAGTTTTTATCGTCGGAGATATCCCAATCGGTACTTTTGTCCTTTTACGGGGAACTCCAAAAGCTGGCCACCCTATCTCCTGAGATGTTTAAAGAGGCCTTCGTGGCTGTGCAAATAGAGACAAAAGTAAATGGCAAAGGGCTTTATATGCCTGTCCGTATAGCCTTAACGGGCAGGGAACACGGACCAGAACTCTATGGTATTACCAACATCTTAGGTATTGAGGCGTGCAAAAAGAGGATCGAACGATTTCTTTTGGTGAAAAAGTAACTATCCAGTCGTCATAACAGTTCACCCGAATAAATTATTTGGTGAGGAGATTTATTATGGCACAAATTGCTGTAGAGAAGAAAATAAACTCGGAGGATAGTGCTTATAGGGATATGGTGCAAAAAAAGAAATTATATGCAAAATTTGGTTTAAAGGAATACTGGGTAGTAATTCCAGGAGACGAAGAGATAGAGATTTATACCCTGAAGGATAATGCCTACCACCTTTATAAGGCGCATATGGCACCTCGAATCTCCCTTGCTAAAAGGCTTAAAGATAGAATTAATGGATATATTTTGATACGTAATGTATTATTAAACATTTGAAATCTCAAGAATTAAACCATGACACTAAAATTTTACAATTCTTTAACGAAAAAAAAAGAGGTCTTTGCCCCTGTGCATGAAGATCATGTTAATATGTATGTATGTGGTCCTACAGTATATGACCATCCTCATATCGGACATGCGAAAAGCTATGTGAGTTTTGACGTAATTGTGCGTTATCTTCGATATTTGGGCTATAAAGTGCGTTACGTACAGAACATTACCGACGTTGGTCATCTGACTGATAATGCTGACACTGGCGAAGACAAAATACTGAAACGTGCCCAAAGAGAACGACTGGAACCTGCTGAACTTGTCGAAATATACACACGAAGTTATTTCGAGGACATGGATGCACTCAACAACGTAAGACCCGATATCTCACCACGGGCAACGGCGCATATCCCAGAACAAATTGAGCTCGTAGAAAGGTTGATTGAAAAAGGGTATGCCTATGTATCGAATGGTTCTGTGTACTTTGATGTCAATAAATTTAAAGAATATGGAAAACTCTCCGGAAGAAAACAAGAAGAACTTGAAGCTGGTGCCAGAATAGAAATCAATCCTGAAAAAAGAAATCCTTCTGATTTTGCGCTCTGGAAGAAGGCCGAACCCGCTCACATTATGCGATGGAAAAGTCCATGGGGGGAAGGCTTTCCGGGTTGGCATCTTGAATGTTCTGCCATGTCAATGAAATACCTGGGGCAGACATTGGATATTCACGGAGGCGGACTGGAAAACACCTTTCCCCATCATGAGTGTGAAATCGCACAGAGCGAGGCGGCAAACGATTTGTCCTTTGTACGATACTGGATACACAATAATATGGTTACCGTAAATGGGCAAAAGATGGGAAAATCCCTTGGTAATTTCATTACCCTCAAGGATGCCTTTAAGAAGTACCACCCGTTAACGATAAGGTTCTTTATCCTCACCACCCATTACCGTAGCCCATTAGACTTTAGTGATGAAGCGTTAGATGCAGCGAATAAAGGACTCGAACGCCTGCACAACACCATCCAAAATCTGCGAGAGCGGTTAGGCCATGCAAAGGAGGGTTCATCATCTGGTGGCTTCTATGAAAAATTGGATCACTATAAAAAGACTTTCCTTGAGGCGATGGACGAAGACATCAATACCCCCGGCGCCATTGCTGCCCTTTTTGACCTATCAAAAGAGGTAAATACCTTACTAAACTCTAGTCAGGAAATAAGCAAACAATGCCTGGAAGATATTGATAATCTCTATCAGGAACTTGGCGGCAATATCCTGGCTATTATACCTAAGACCTTTGAATTTGAGAAAACAGACACATCGAATATTTTAACGAGCGTTATGCAGGTGCTGATCGATACCAGGAATGAACTGCGTAAGGAAAAACAATGGCAGTTATCTGACTTTATCCGTAACAAACTCTCAGAAATAGGTATCGCCCTTGATGATAAATCAGACGGTACCACATGGAAAAAAACAAAATAAGGAAGATATGATTACCTTAGAACAAATCAAAAACCATCCTGACGTTAAAGTATATATAAAAAAAGCAAATGAATTTTTAGGGGTAATTGGTTACACAGAACACGGGGAACGTCATGGGAATTATGTGGCTAAGAACGCACGAAAAATTCTCCAGGAACTCGGATACGACGTAAATACCTGCGAACTTGCAGCTATTGCCGGATATATTCATGACATCGGAAATGTGATTAGTCGCCATTCGCATCCGGAGCACAGTGCTTACTTAGCGGGCCAATTCTTAAAAGAGCTAAACATGCCTGTGGAAGACCGGGTTCTCATTATGAGTGCGGTAGGAAATCATGACGAAGGCACCTGTGATATTGTAAGTCCAGTATCAGCAGCGCTCATCATTGCCGATAAATCTGACGTCCATCGGTCGAGGGTAAGAAGTCTGAAGGAGATTAAATTTGATATCCATGACCGGGTCAATTATGCCGTAACAAAATCCGAATTGCAAATGAATGCTCGAGATAAGACAATCACGCTCAGGCTTGATCTTGACAAGGAAATCTCCGATCTGGTAGAGTACTTCGAGATCTTTACCGCACGCATGGTTGCCTGCCGCCGTGCTGCAAAACTCCTTGGCTGTACGTTTGATGTAAAGGTAAATGGCTTTTCATAGAATCTTGTTTGTATCAGATAGTCAGTCATTCTCAGAAAATTTCCTGATGAGGGTTTTTCAGCTTACCAATGGCCTCTGAAAGATGGATCAGTTGATCAACATCCAGATTTTCTCCCCTTATTCGCTCATCCAGTTGCATATCTTTAATAATCCCCTTCAAGTGTTCTCTTGAAATTTTGGGTAAGTTTAATTTTTCAAGACTATTTATCAATGTCTTGCGCCGTGAAGTAAATATTGCGTGAACGATCTTTCCGAATAATGGATAGTCTGTTATTCTGTCTGCATACTTCTCTTTATGAATAACTACCTTAACAATAGCCGAATGTACTGCCGGGCGTGGCCAGAACACATCGGGGGACAAGGTCTTTACGATTTCTACTTCAGAAAATAACTGGGTAATTACCGATAATATGCCGTATTCCCTTGTACCGGGGATTGCCGTCATACGTTCCGTAATTTCCTTCTGAAGCATAAGCACCATGAAACTGATTGGTAGACCACTCTCTAAAAGGTTTATGATCACAGGCGTGCTGATATTGTATGGAAGATTGGAGACTACTTTTATCTGTGTTTGATTGTGCTCCTTGAGCCAATTATTTATTAAGGACAGAATATCTGGATTCAGTTCGTGTTTTGTTTTTAAAATATCCGCATTAATAAGGGTTATGTTTTTATATAATTTAAGTATGTCAGATGACAATTCAAATAGCTTTTTATCCACCTCTATCGTAAATACATGATGAGACCCGGCGGCCAACAACCTGGTCAACCCCCCTGTTCCCGTGCCTATCTCCAGTATAACGTCATCTTCCTTCACGTTGGCAATATCGGGAATACATACTAAAACATTCTGATCAATGAGAAAATTTTGACCAAACTGCTTATTGGGTGCAATTCCTCTTCGTTCGAAGATCTGCTTCAGTACGGCCGGTGTATGGGGAACAAAGTCTATTTTTTTTTGTGACATAATCGCTCAACGAATAAGGGATGGCACGGACAAACGTGTTTGTCCGTAATTCAGAAACGGGATTTAATCATATTTTTAGTTTTTGTAACTCGCAACCAAATTACAACACTTCTTCATCTTCTGGTCGCCAGGCAGGGACAACAATACACAAGAATTTCAAATCCCCTTGTCCGGTATTTTTAATACATTGTACTGAATTTGGTGGGATATAAATGGCCTGATCAGGACAAACTTTTGCAGACTCATTATCAATATACATCATTCCTTCGCCTTCCAGGATATAATAAACCTCTGAATTCTTTAGTTTATGCCGGTATGAAGTTTCACCAGATTTAACAGTTGCGTGTGCTAAACTATAAAGAAGTTTTACATCTTCTTTATCGGGATGCAGGAGCTCGCGAAGGGTCGCATTATCTCCGGCTACAAATTCTTCGCAGTTTTGCAAGTCTTTTATAAGCATTTTGCCATCTTTATGGCTGTCTTTATTGCCTCCATCATGGAATGGGGATTGGCAATACCCTTACCCGCAATGTCATAAGCAGTACCATGATCTGGTGATGTGCGGACGAACGGGATACCCAAGGTAATGTTTACCCCAGTCTCAAAGGCATGTAATTTTAAGGGAATTGCACCCTGGTCATGATAGATGGCTACAACCACGTCATAAGCGCCTTTTAAAGCCTTGTAGTATATGGTGTCGGCTGAGACAGGGCCATCACATAGTATGCCCTTTTTCTTTGCCTTTTCAACTGCAGGAATAATAACCTTCCTCTCCTCGTCTCCAAAGATACCTTCCTCCCCTGCATGGGGATTTAAACCGCAGACGGCGATCCTGGGCTCTTTTAGTCCAAAATACTGCTTGAGGTTGTTGTTACTCATGATTATTGTCCCTAAAACATCTTCGGTTGTAATTGATTGGGGTACATCTTTTAAGGCAATATGCGTGGTAACAAAAGCCACCCTCAGCTTTCCACCCACCATCAGCATAACAACACGCTCGGCACCTGAAAATATTTTGAGCATTTCTGTATGTCCGGGGTATCCGTATCCACCGAGATGGATGGCCTCCTTGCAAATCGGCGCCGTAACAAGGGCATCGATGTGTCCACTCCTAGCAAGATTGATTCCCCGGATCACACATTGAACCGATAATTCCCCGCCTTCAGCAGTTGGCTTCTTCTGCTTCATAAGACTCGACTTAAAATCATTTATAGATAACAATGAAACCGATTGATTTGTGTTCTCAATTTCTGCTATATGAGAAATTATTCGATATTTTAAGGGTATTTTTAATGTACTGGCCGCTTGATCAAACACGTTCTTATTACCAATAATGACATAATTGGCAATCTTTCTTACGGCTGGAGATTTTAACGACTTTAAGATAATCTCTGGTCCGATCCCGCATGGGTCACCCATCGTTATCCCGATCAGTAATTTTGTTTTTTTAGTTTTTTGCATAATTGTCTTTAGAACCAAAAAAGATTATTTCTCTGCTTACGCTATACAGTAAACCAATAGATGCGTAAGCAATGCACTCTACCCTTCTTGGTGAGCCCCTATATTATAGAAATCCTTGTTCTATCAATTGCTCTTGTGTAATCCCGGTTTTTCTCCCGTGTATATTCGTCAAAAGTTTTTTAATCCACTTCCCCATCATATCGGTCTCGATGTTTACTGGATCCCCTACTTTCTTGAATCCTAAGGTAGTCGAGGCTAGAGTATAAGGGATCAATGCCACGGAAAAAGCGCCATCCACGAAATCGACGATCGTGAGACTTATCCCATCTATGGCAATAGAGCCTTTTTCAATCATCATATCGGCAAGCCCTTTTTCGACCGAAAAGAACATGATACATTGATCGGCAGATTGCTTCTTCCCTTTTACGGTACCTATACCATCCACATGACCTGTAACAAAGTGTCCTCCCAATCTGTCGCCTACTCGTAACGCCCTTTCAATATTGACATTTTCACCATAGCGTAATTTTCCCAGTGTAGTTTTTTTCAGGGTTTCACCGGAAACGTCAAAGCTAACAACCTTGCCAGAAATCTCTTTTATCGTAAGGCATGTCCCATTAACGGCAATACTCTCCCCTAACGTAAGGTCGTTGTAAAAGTCAGAAAAATCTAAAAACAATTCACCTCCCCCTGCCTTCAGGGACAAATTTTTTACTGATGCTAGATGTTCAATGATGCCGGTAAACATAAACGAAAACAATTTTAGATTTCAGATTTATGATTTATGATTTATGATTTATGATTTAATCTGAAGTCCCAACTCGTAAGCCTCAACTCCTTGCCAAAAGTAAAGAAATATAAACCTTGGACTATATATAGTATCTATAGATTCTTATTATATATTCTACCCAGTATGGTCTTCCCTGCCGTCACCTTTTCTCCTACCCTCACCATCACTTCAAACTTAATCGAATTCGGGACAAACACCTCTACCCGTGAGCCAAACTTGATCATGCCGAATCGCTGCCCCTGTTCAAAGATATCTCCTACCTTGCAGGCGCATACGATGCGTTTGGCGATCTTGCCGGCAATCTGTTTTACTATGATCTTTGTACTACTTCCCATTATGGACAAACCCATCAGATTGTTTTCATTACTGCGAAAACACTCATCATCCCTTGCATCCAGGAATTTGCCTTTTGTGTGTTTTATAAACTCAACACGTCCATGGGCTGGTACACGGTTCACATGTACATTCAGCACGGACATAAAAATACTGATTTTGGTCGTATCACATTTCAAGTAATTATCTTCAAAGACCGGTACGATATGAGATACCGTTCCATCCGCAGGGGAAATGATGAGCTCTGCACCTTGAGGGGTTTCCCTATTCGGATCTCGAAAAAAATTAAGCAAAAAAGCTAAAAAAAATAATGGAATAGGGACAATCCAGGGAATCAGCAATAGAGAAAAACCAATTCCAACAACGCAAGGAATGCCAAAGATAATTAATTCTCTGATTCCATATTTAGTAAGTGGGATGTGCATATAAATTATTTTCCTTTTATTTTACCAACTCATCACAAATTGTACGGCTATACTGAATCAGGGAATATATATATCAAAAAAAATCCTGTTTTCCCATAAAATATCAGATGCTCATTCGCTATAATTTTTATTGAAATCCAGAACCTCGAAATCGGAGTTTTGACAACTGCGGAAAAGTACACTTATATATGAACCGCCTCCAGAATATTAGGCACATACGTGTCGAATTGTAAACGATCTTGTATAGTTCTGGCAAAGTCTAAGGCAGTTTGTTCTTCACCATGCATTACGAAGACACGCTGTGGCCTGTTTTTGAATTTACTGAGCCAATCCAGGAGTCCATCCCGGTCAGCATGAGCCGAAAG
>JAUQXU010000084.1 GCA_030837935.1 Candidatus Brocadia sp. | reverse complement strand
GATGACGCTTAAACTAAGGAAAAAAGACTACGAAGAGATGTTCGATGTGTATCATGCCTATGCAGACGGGCTTTTAATCCCCAAAGACGAGCAATATCCATCAGATGAGATCCTTTCGGA
This sequence comes from Candidatus Brocadia sp., assembly GCA_030837935.1. Lineage (GTDB taxonomy): Bacteria > Planctomycetota > Brocadiia > Brocadiales > Brocadiaceae > Brocadia. The sequence goes on along the minus strand of JAUQXU010000084.1, from coordinate 3,314 downwards.
GATAAAGACGGCCTCTCTCTTGATGCAATGGATAGATGAGACTCCGGAAGACACGCTAGTCGGACATTTTGGCGTAGGACCCGGTGACATTCGCATGCTGGTGGAACTCTCAGATTGGCTCCTCTATTCGGCAGGCGAGATAAGCAAGGTCTTTGGTCTGAAGGAGACCGAAAAGCTGCTATCCTTTTTAAGGGTAAGGGTCTTCTATGGCATTAAGGAAGAACTCCTCCAGCTCGTGTCCTTCCGGGGTATAGGAAGGGTGAGGGCAAGGAATCTGTATAATAGTGGATATAAAACGCTAAAAGATATTAAGGAAGCAACCATTGAGGATCTTGTAAAGATACCAACCATCGGAAAGGCCATTGCGATGGATATAAAAAACCAGGTTCAATCCCAGTAATTGGAATATTTCAGTTACCCACGAAACACGCGAAACATTCGAAATCCCTTTCGCGTACTTTAGCGGCATTCGTGGGCTCTTTTTAAAGCAAAAATATCCTTGACCTTTGAAATGTGTGGGGTATAGTATTTTCTGGGTGGATGATCACTGGTCCAAATACCAGGAATGAGGTTGAGAAATCCTGGGGCGTCAGGACAACGGCTCAGAACCACATTCTATCCTGTTCGCAGGAGCGCCATACCTCGTTGTGACATCCACCCTATCAATTCCCCAACCAAAATTGATAGAGACAAAAATGGTTACAAATATCAGCAACGATGCAGTTGATAGTAAAATTGATAAATAAGTATAGCATTAAATAGCAATAATAAAGACCCTTATTCCTTCCGACTACATTATCATAAATAAATCTGTTTGGTGTTTAATATGGACCAAAAACCAGAAAATCCAAGTACAAATAACAATTCTACTTCACAGCAATTAGAACATATTGCTAATACCCTAAATTGTATTAAAAAACTTACAGAACAATTATGCGATAACAATAAAAAAGCTGATGTCTTATCCGAAATACGTATCAATGAAGAATTGAAACGATTACGTGAAGAATACCAAACTGGTTTAAATATTTTAAGTCATACTAAAGAAACTAGATGGAAAATTATTTCAATATGTTCAGGAGTCTTTTGTACCTTTATTAGTTTAATTTTTGTTTTTATAGTACCGCAACAGGTTATTAAGCCATACGTTAAAAGCTATATTGATTCCAATTTGACCGAACCAAAACTGAAAGAAGCCGCTGATAGAATAGCAAAAGAAAAAATGGAAGAATTTGTATCCGAAAAAATGAAACCTCTTGATTCAAAAGTTGGTTCATTAACAGCTCACATAGAGAATATAAAACATGATATATACAAAAAACAAAAAAGGATTAACAGCAAACAAATTCTTTTAAATAAATTATTAAAAATACAACAATTAACTATTTCCTGTAAGGCTGGCACAACTGATAGTTATGCTAATTACATTGAATTAAAAAAATTATCAGGACAAAATTCATCCTTCCAACCTTTTGCTAATGCGGCCATCAGAGACATCTTTTTTTACTTTGATGCAGAAAAAAATACTGAGGGTAGACTTTTAGTAGACCCGATTTCTAAAAGATATATTGATTATTCTGCAGATGAAGTAATTGGGATATATTATTTTGATCCTCGTGATATGCAAGAATCGGCTGTCAACACTTTGGCAAAATTAAAACGTGAAACTGTTGTCCAGGAACTCTGTGATTCCCTTGCTACACAACAAAATTTGCGTGTAATTTCTAGAATAATACGAACATTTGGAATATTGACAGGAAAGAATTTTGAAACTCTTGATATAGATGCTGTTAAACAGTGGTGGTTAGAAAATCGTAATCAAGAAAAATACAAGCCATGTTATAAAGGTTTTTTGGAGGCAATTTCTTACATGAATAATAAGACTCCTTTTAATGATGAAGAATATAATCATGTCATTTCCCTTTTAGATAAAACTATTGATTTGGATCCTGATGCACTTCATGCGCGGTGTTTACGCGGGGAATATCTTGCTCTGCTAGGAAAATTTTCCGAGTCTGAAAAAGAATTTAATGAAGTGGAAAGCCGTAACAATAATTACAGGCATTTGTTTTACTATAGAGCTGTATTATTTGTAAAGCAAAGTAATATTCCTGGGGCTATAGAATCACTAAATCAGGCAATGTCAATATCGCCAGCTATGGAAATGAAAATTAAAATGGAATCGATATTCAAAAATTTGTTACCTCAATTAAAATGGCCTAATGAAAGGAATTGATTGAAGTCAGTTCTTTAATTTTGGCATTTGACAGTATGTAGGATGGATTAAACGAAGTGAACCCATCAATATTAAATATCTATTTCATTTTTATTTAAGATGTGTTAGGTGTGCTACGTACCTTCGACAAGCTCAGGACAGGCTTCCCCCAACCTGCTGTTAATAAATCGAATGGAATATCGTCGAGCATGGTGTCCTGGTGGTTGTTACTTTTTCACGGTGATTACTTATGATAGAAAGCCAATTCTCACAATACCTGATAACATTTCCCGTTTGCGAGCGGCCTTTTCCCACATTAAACGTAATCGTCCTTTTATAGTTGATGGAATCGTGGTGTTACCAGATCATTTACATTGCATCTGGCGATTACCTGAGGACGATAGTGATTTCGCAACACGATGGAGATTGATTAAACATTACTTTAGCCGATCTTGTTTAGGTATCGAAGGAATTTTGAATCAATCAGGGCAGTGTAAAAAAGAAAAAGGTATTTGGCAAAGGCGATATTGGGAACATCTCATAAGGGATGAACAGGATTGGCGCAAGCACATGGATTACATCCATTATAATCCGGTAAAACACGGTTTTGCAAAAATGCCGATTCAATGGCCGTACAGTTCGTTTAAGCATTGTGTGGAAAAGGGATGGTATCCACCAGAGTGGGGAAATATCGAACCCAATACATGCAACGGAATGAATTTGGAATAAATTTTTGATGGGTCTGCTCCGCTTGAACCACCTACAGACTTTTTTTGTATGCTCTATATGGACTGGAAACAATTAATTTCCAAAAAAAGAATACATAGTGGTAAAGGTCGTAAAAAAGCAACAAGTGACCGAAGAAGTGAATTTGAAAGAGATTTTGATAGAATTTCATTTTCATATCCTTTTCGAAGACTTCAGGATAAAACGCAAACTATCCCTTTGCCAAAGTATGATTTTATTAATAATGTGAAAAACCACGCCCTGTGGGCGTGGTCAGAGTTCAAAGGCTTTGCCAGTAAAACGACTCATTGTTACAATCTGAGTTGAGTTGTCCCCACAACATCAACAAAGGAGTAACAAATGAGTCGATTTC
>JAUQXU010000083.1 GCA_030837935.1 Candidatus Brocadia sp. | reverse complement strand
TTCGATCTTTTATCATATCTTCAACCGTATCGATAACATTTTGCGGGCCCCGGAGATGTATCGTAATTTCTTCTGTTTCCTGTTCAAGGATGGCAATACCTTCCGGAACGGCAACAGTCAAGCCAACAACCTCTGTTAAATCCCCCGTATGTCGATTGATAGCATACAACCAAAGGGTAACAGCCATAACCAATGCCATGAGTTTTGTGGGCATGTTGCCAGTAACTATTTTTTTGATCACACCGGGGCGCTCCTTGCAACTCCAAATCTCTCTGTGGAAAGTTCGTCGAGAATCCTTTTCAATCCCTTCTCATCGACGTTTCGGGTCAATACTCCTTTAAATCCGGTCGAGATTGTGCCTGTTTCTTCTGATACGATAATAACAATAGCGTCGGTTTCTTCTGTGAGTCCAATACCCGCCCGATGGCGTGTACCGAGATTTTTTGATAATTCGGTATTTTCAGTAAGCGGAAGGAGACAACCCGCCGCACTTATTTTCTGTTCCCGAATAATAATCGCCCCGTCATGCAATGGAGAATTCCGCCAAAATATTGTACCTATCAATTCACTCGACACATCCGCATTAAGTTTTGTTCCCGTTTCTACAAAATTACCCAGACCGACGTCTCTCTCGATAGCAATTAATGCACCGACCTTGTTTTTGGATAAATTTTCAACTGCCTTGATAATTTCATTGGTCATTTCTTGTTGTTCAGACTTTAAAAACATACGAAATACAGGGTTTTGGCCAAGCCGTAACAATGCACGCCGGAATTCGGGCTGAAAAAGAATAATAATCGGAATGATAAATACCGGTACAAACTCTGTCATTAACCAATCGATGGTGAAGAGTTGTAATTTTCGCACAAAGAACAGTACGCCAATGGAGATCAAGACAATAATGAACGCTAAACCCCTTAAAATGCTCGTTCCACTGGTACCTTGCATGATTCTTAATACAACATAGACCACCATATAGATGAGAAATATCTCACCCAGTGACCTGCCGATCATCCAGCCGTTTACATTTTTGAATAAATCAGATATGATTTCAAGCATTACCTATTCCTTATTGCATCACACATGGTGACCACCTGGACAGATTCACGCACGTCATGTACCCGCACTATATGGGCGCCGTTCATGACCGCAACGGCAATGGTTGCAAGCGTTCCATACAAACGTTCCTGAACGGAAAGGTTTAAAATAGTGCCGATAAACTGTTTCCTGGATGTCCCGATCAATATGGGGAAACCCAAACTTTGAAACTCCTTTAGTCTTTTCAGAATTTCCAGATTCTGTTGCACAGTTTTTCCAAAACCGATACCAGGGTCTAAAATAATTCTGTCTTTGTCTATTCCGGCGTCGATTGCAATGCAGATAGATTTCCTTAAAGAAGACATGATTTCTGATAATACATTTTTCCGTATGGGATATTTTTGCATTGTCCTGGGTGTGCCTTTTTTGTGCATAATGATAACAGGTACATGCGACCCTGCGGCAACCTGTGCCATCTTTTTATCCATGAGTAATCCACCGATATCATTTATGATTGATGCCCCGGCATCAATCGCCTTTTCTGCCACCTTTGCCTTATAGGTATCAATGGAAATAGGTTTCCGTAACTTTTTTGATAATTTTTTTACGACGGGAATCACTCGATTCATCTCTTCTTCCTCCGTTAGGGGAGTTGCGCCAGGCCTCGTGGATTCACCACCGACATCAATGATATCCGCCCCTTCTTCTGTCATTTTGAGTGCATGTTCAATGGCATTTTCTCCGGCATCATACCGTTTCCCATCATAAAACGAATCCGGGGTTATGTTCAGGATTCCCATGACATATGTTTTACTGCCGAGATACAATTTTCCGCCGGAATACGGCACATCAAAACATGCCCTTTTAATATTATCAGGAGTATCTTCAGCCGTTTGTTCGTATTCGTATAAATGCGTGTTCATTCTCGCAGTATTACCAGTCCTCTTCCATCGCATCCACAATGCCTTGTGCAACTTTTACAAATGCTTCATTACTGGAGGAAGTAAGCGTTTCATTTCTGCTAACGATAAATTCAGTCGGCCTTCTGATGTTTTTTCGCTCAACAATAGTCCTTCCGGTTCTTCTATCTACCCATCGAATTTCTATTCCAACAGACACACGGCTCTCAACTATGTTATCACGGGTATTTTCAATTAATACATTTTCGTCGACACTGGTAATCTTCCCAAACAAGATGGAATCGGCCTCGTTTTTGTCCACAATGTTAAGACGCGTCCTGAGCAATATTTGATCACGTACGGCCTTGGTAAGGTCAAATTCATATCCCCTGCGGAATGTATTGTTATCAAAAATTTGAACGTAGATACTCCTCACATTGGATCGAAGGAGCGATTTTGAAGAATAGCCGCAACTTCCGAGAGAAGTAATAAGAAGGAACAACAAGGCAAGATAAGCAAAAGACATTATAGTATTACCCCTTAAAAACTTCTTTTTCCGGCAAGTTTTTTTACACCTCCCCGTGTTTCCCCTTGTGAAGGGGTGAGCAGGAAGGGGCGTTTGATTACAGCTAGATTGTGCCAGGTATTTTTGGTTCACCATATTCTGATACTAAGTACTTTATGAATATTTCAACAGGGTTTTTCTGCCTTTTATTTTATCGCCTCAATCATTCTCAGGAATTCTAACCTTTCATTAGCCCTTTCTGCCCAGATTGTGTCTGGGAAATCAGCCTTAACATACTCAAAATACATGGCAGCTGAAACAGGTTTCTTGAGTCTAAGATAAAACTCTCCGATATCAAACTCCCTTTCCGCCTCAACAATCCGTATTTCCTCAATCATTCTCTGTGCGTCCTCTGCATGTATACCGTGTGGATTCGAGACCAAATATTCTTCAAACCCCTCCCGGGCAGATATCAGGAGACCGTAATTGCGTTCCTGTTGCTTCTCATGATACACCTTTGAAAGCGGTATCTGGTATTGTACGTAAGGAACCCATTCACTCTTCGGATAATTTTCCAAAAACTTTTCATAAGCGTCAAGGGCCTCTTCATATTGACTAAGTTTGAAGTAACAATCCGCTATTTTTATCTGTGCGTCAGGAGCAACGGGTCCTAAGTGATGTTTTTCTATAATCTTTTCAAAGACCTTTATGGCCGCTTCCTCATTGGTGTCCATTTGTGCAATGCCCACTTGATACTCTCTTTCAAGTATTTCCTCTGTCCTTTTTGTGCCTGGATATTTTTCCAGGACCTTCTCGTAAGCCTTCAGCGCCCTTTTGTAGTCACCGTTGAGAAAATAGGCCCGTCCAATATTTATTTGAGAAACCTCTGCGTATTCAGAATCAGGGGCTGTATGAATAATCGATTCGAATTCCTTTATTGCAATGGTATACTTTTGTTCTACCAGAAGGGAAAGCGCATACTTGTAACGTTGTTCCATCGTGGTAATTGCAGCAGAGGGAGATTCCATCCATCCCGTTTCCTTATTCCATACCCATTTCCCATATGAGGATGTTGCCGTCATGCACAGGGTAATAAATAACGATGGAAGAACGTATTTTAATTTCGTCATCTTATTCAAAGATTCTATGAAACCGTAAGGTATTTCCAGGAATTTAGCCCCTTGTTCAGGATAGAAGCAATATAATATCTCAGCATCTTTTCTATTTCAACACAAATAGATAGCTGTATGTTAACTCGTTCTATTTTTTGAAAGTTCGCATCCGCTAATCGTTCGGCGATGAGTATGGCGCCTGCAGGAACAAAAATTCCATTGCTGTATTTCACGTGACATCGTTTACACAATACCCCCCCCTCCTTTGCATTAAAATGCACTTCAGTCATCTCCCGGATACCTGTTTTGCAATTTACACAACGTCCCCATTCAGGTAAATACCCTAAAACCTTCAGCATTTTTATCTCAAAGGCTAGCAACCGTATTGTAGTATTTGTACCCGTTGATATGCCATCTAATGTATTTATGACGATATCAAAGAGTGGCTCGCAGGGGTCATTTTCTTCGGTAAATTCTTTAACAAGTTCAGCCACACACGAAGCTCTATAGTATTTATCCAGATCGTTGCGAAGTGTTGGGTAATTATTTTGTAAGACAGCCTCCGTAAGTGTATGGAGGGATGAATGCTCTTTCTTAATAAAGAGTATTTGATAATACGTTAAGAGGTCGACCGCTTTCGAACTGTACCTTCCCGATGAACGCTTGAATCCTTTTGCAAGGGTATGCATCTTTCCGTAGTCACGGGTGTAAAAAGTAATTATTTGACTGGAATTACTGTAATCTGTCCTTCCCAGTGCAATTGCCTCTGTTCTGAGGACGGGCATGTTTACACCAATAAGCGCTGATTAATGGGGTATAAGAACACGATAACCAAGATCCGACAGCAGTTCTCCTTCTCTTTGATGCATTTTTTTTGCATCTCTTTTTTGTTTGTCATCATATCCAAACAGATGTAATAATCCATGGATCAGATAAAGGGCGGTTTCTCCTTCCATGGAATATCCAAGTTTTTGCGCTCGTTGAGCGGCCATTTCAACAGAAACGATGATTTCGCCTGTGACGACATTTTCGCGGCAAGGTTCATGATAAGCAAAACTCAGTACGTCAGTAGCATAATTGTGTCCCAGGAAGTTCCTATTCATTTCTTTTATGCCTTTATTATCGACAAAAACAATATTAAGTTCCACATCCTTATCCTTTTTTTCGACTTTCAAAACGTTACGAACAAGTTTTTTTATCTTGTTTTTATCAATAGGATAGCGTTTTTGCAGGTTTATAACATCTAATTTCACGGAATTTTTCAAATATACCCAAAGAGAACACAGAAAAACCAAAAGATCAAGAAGTTGATGGGCTGGAGGTTAAAATTCTCAACTTCCCGCCTTCCCAGCTTTTCATCCCCTGATCCTTTTCTCTGTGTTTAAGCGCCCCTTCAGTGGTAAATTGTTATAACTCATACGCATCAACAATATCCTGCACCAGCTTGTGTCGGACAATGTCTGCCTTAGTCAGGTACACAAAAGAAATATTACTGATATTCATTAACCTTTCCTGGACATCAATGAGGCCAGATATCTCTCCGGCAGGCAAATCAACCTGAGTAATATCTCCTGTCACAACTACCTTCGATTTAACACCCAGTCTTGTCAAAAAGGTTTTCATCTGTTTTACGGTACAGTTTTGCGCTTCATCAAGAATAATGAAGGCGTCGTTCAGCGTCCTTCCACGCATATAGGCCAGCGGTAGTATCTCTATCAGATCACTTTCCAAATATTTTTTCACGTGACCGACGTCCATCATGTCCGCTATAGCATCATAGAGTGGGCGTAAATAGGGATTTACTTTGGCCTTGATATCACCGGGTAAAAATCCAAGTTTTTCACCCGCTTCAACAGCTGGTCTGGCAAGAACGATCCTCCTGATACGTCCGCTTTTGAGAAAAGAGAGGGCCATAGCAACAGCTAAATATGTCTTGCCTGTTCCGGCGGGCCCTATACAGAAAACCAGATCGTTTTTTTTCATTGCCTCCAGGTATTTTGCCTGCCCATCTGTCTTTGGTTTTATAAAGAGACCTCTTTGGAAAACGTCAATAGCCTGGACAGATTCCCCACTTGCCCTGCACTTTGCTTCAATAATGGCTTGCTCCACATCTTCTAAATCTAATCTTCCCGTAGCGCGAACAATTTCCAGCAATCTGTTCAAAACTTCTTTACTTGTATTTACCCGCTCCTTTTCCCCCTCGAGTTTTAGTAATCCATGACGGGCAACAAGATGCACTTGAAAGGCATCCCTGACGAGGCGGAGATGCCGGTCATGGCTGCCATATAAGATGGATGCTTCTGTATCGCTTTCAAGGATAAGGGTATTCTGATAGGCTGGCGGCTCCTGAAAATATCTTTCGTTTTCAGGGTATTTTTGAATTTTAACCTTTTGACTCATAATGAAACCAGCTT
>JAUQXU010000082.1 GCA_030837935.1 Candidatus Brocadia sp. | reverse complement strand
TCTGTGCTATAGTCTTCATGGAAAAAGTGAACCTCCTTTTAGGTGTTTTTATTCTCAAAATACCTTCAATTCCCTTGGAGATTCTACCATTTCTGACCTAATCCTGCAACAAGGCGAAGCCTTGTTTGCAGGATTTAGGTTTTATTGTTTTCCTTTGTGGACATAATCTGATATCTCTTTCGATGTAGTAATTTTTTGGGCAAGCTCGTAGGTGAGCTTCTGGATAGCATCGTCAACAGCAGGGCCAAATTTAGGACCAGCCGTAACCCACCACTCATATTCAACCTTACTCGTAATAAAATCCAACCCCTTCCCTTCCACAGCAACTTCTGACTCCCATACTTTATTTAGCCTGGGATCTAAAAATGACGACGTGACTGAAAGATTATGTCGCCCAATAGCCCGCCATACAGAGGACTCTATATAAAGTTTTATATCTGAATTCTTTAACTTAACGGCCAATATTCCATCTAAGGCCTTTTTATTCAAATCTTCCTTGTTCTCCAGATTGTCGATTACTACCACCTCTTTAAACACAATTTTTGACATTTCTTCAATCTTCAAAGAAAGAGGTTCTCCGAAGGGAAAAATAAAATCTGAAAAGGTAAACTGCGGTGAACCAGCTTCATATTCTCTCAATGGTGCTTTTTGAACATAGCTACGCAAATCAGGTTCTATATAAAGACCTACCGTAATGGGTAACGGACTGACTTGATAAACCCTTTTGTCAAGTTCTGGGGAAAGCATTACTCCAGGTCTTTTCCCGCTTAAGCACCCTGCGAAGATGAGAAAAGAGAGCAAAATGAACCAATATGTATGTAAAAAAGATTTCATCAGCCACCTATGATAAACTCAAGCTTGCGTTATTTAATAAGTCACCTTATTTCTTTTACGCCTTTCATATAAATAGTAAGTGAAAGTGTGAATTGGTGTCAATGGTTTTTTTCTATCTCTTCGATTTTTTTGGTACATCACTACTTTCCCTGCCAATCAACACAACACCCTTAACCTTTTTAAGTCGGTTATAAATCGGGTATGTCTTTAAAAGGATAGGGGTACTCGTTTTGGGACTTAAAATCTCGCTGGTTGTTGTTGAGCCAGTCTTTAATGTTTGCCATGTTGGACAATTCTTACAAGCCAGGGCAAATTTGTGTTTCGTAAAAAAACACTTTTTTCCAATAGGATACCCGGTAAAAAAATATTTAGCTGCTTTATTGATTTTTATTAGATTAAATTCCGTATCGAATACAATTATGGGGTCTGTTATCGCATCGAAAATGCGATCGAATCCACCCCATTTTTTATATTTTCTCCCACGGACTACAGGTCCTTTCCTAACGCTCGTATGGGTTTGCGATGGGGCATCCAAGTCCGGTGATTCCGATTTTGAATGATATCTTTTAGGAAACAAATGTTACCTCTCTGGAAGAAAATAATTTCAGCAAGTTTCTTAGTAATTATCTAACGGCTTCTACGGTATCTGGAGCAATTAACATACCAGAAAACACTTTGTAGTCGGTGTTTAATAATTAATTTACACAAGTATTTAAGAAATTACTATATAGGTAAATAATTCTATCCATACTAGTTTATTTTATTTACCATGGGGATTGGATACATCGAGGGTATTTTGGTGTTTATCAGCCAATACGAGGGGTGATCAATTTTATTGCGACTACGTCGTGCTAGGGCATTGAAAATACTTGTTTTGGAAGCCTTATGCTTAGCACAGGGCAGGGGGCACTTCGGATTACTCTTTCTGCAACACTGCCAATCAGTATATGTTCCAATCCAGTCCTGCCGTGTGTACCCATGATTATTATATCTATCTGGTTGTCCTTGGCAGTCTTTATTATCTCGACAGATGGAATACCTTTCTCCACAATAGGTTCTATGTGGATATTTGTCCGTATGTTATCAGGTATCAGATTCGTAAGTCTCATCCTGAGATTGTCTATCTGTTTATCATCCAATAACAAGTCAATTTGCTTCAATATATCTCCCATATCACTTATGTGGGTTTCTATAACATGTATGAGATATAATGAAGCGCGTTCTTTGGTTGATAGATCAATTGCATAGCTTAATGCATAGATAGAACATTCTGAAAAATCAATAGGACAAAGTATTTTCTTTAATTTAATCATTTCATGAATGGAAATGGAAAAGGCAGTTGTTAATTCTTTCTCTTAACAACTGCCTTTCAATTACAAAATTAGTTAAATATTCCAGCGTCCTACCACGATTAGTGATGTCCACTTGGATGAAGTGCAGAGGCACCCAGATCCAATGATATAAACCGAATATCTTTCTCCTCAAGGTTAACACTGGTATGTGCACTTGCGCCACCATGTTCATGCACTGTAATTTCATACGTCCCTGCTTTCAATTCAAATACACAGGTACCATTTTTACCGGTTGTACACGTATTGTCACCTACCTTAATTTCCGCACCCTCAATAGGTGTACCAATAGCAATTGCAGTAACCCATAATTTTGCAGGTTTAACCTGATACGCTTGAGCCTTTGTCATGCCAATTCCTGCGACCAGTGCTACACCCATGAACCCTGCAAATATCTTCTTAAACATAACCCCTTTCTCCTTTCTTCTGTAGATTTAGATATTAAAGTCTTATATTAAAGCGGTAATGCATATTCTCGGTTAATCGCCCCCCCCAATTCCACCCCCTTTCGCCGTATATATTATATATTAATTTACTATCCCTTTAGTTAATAAATGCCGACTCATTATACATTTTAAAATTTCCTCGTCAAGATATATATTTGTTTTGAAAAAACCGCAAAAAACACCGATGCCTGTTTTTTTATTTGACACAATACATCTGGCAGTGCTACTGAAATATCCATTGGTAAATTAAGCTTCTGCATGATGGGCACTGTGCTTAAAAAGATTGAAGCAATGAGAAGGCTGGCTGTTATTCTCTCAATTGACTCATTTTCACAACAACTTCTCCCTTTAACCACAGAATGCACACATGAAAGATATAAGGCAAAGCAGTATACAGAAATTTCTCTTCTGTATACTAAATTCCTGCGATTTGCCCGTGGTTTCATCATAATTCCCTGATTGTAAACATCCCCTTCATCGGATTCATCAGCACAGCCTTAACCCTTTCATGCCATAGTTCCCCAAACTCTCTTATCTCTGCATCGGTGCCCTTGCCCGTTACGGCCAGTGGCATCAAATCACCCATTTTAGGATTTGCAGGGAGCATGGAATTGTTGTATGAAATTTCTATCTTTTTGTTATTATCCATCCTTTCGAATATTACCGTACATACTGCATCTTCATCAGCTTCTTTTGTTTCATCAAAGGAGAGTAAATTTTGTCTGTTATATCGCCCCCCGCCCAATCCTTTAAAACCGGTCTCACCCGAGGCGCCCGTAATCAAGGTAACCACTTGTGATATCGGACCATTTACCTTATAACCAACTCCGCCTTTAAATGTCACCTTTATTTGTCCCCGCACAGGGGTTTCATTGCCGTACAGACTTTTCAATGCCACCTGGGTTAATTTATATGCACCAGAAACCGCAGGGCATGAATGACCGGCAAGCTTTACCGCATCCGTATAAGTAAATACAAATGGTTCATTTTTATCCATAGCACCTAGTGCTACTGCAAGCGGGTCTTTCATCTTGATCGGCTCTACGGAGTCAAAAAATGATTTATTAAATTTTGTCTGTTCCATGGATATTTAATTCTCCTTAAATAAAAATTTCAGTTGATGTTTATTAAAACATTGCTTCTGCCTAATCTTCGAGTGTAGATATATCTCCTGTAGGTAATCCAAGGTCTCTTGCCTTTAATAACCTGCGCATAATTTTGCCACTCCTGGTTTTGGGCAAATTTGCGCAAAATTCGATTTCTCTCGGGTATGCATGGGCTGCCAAACGGTGCTTGATGAATATTTTTATTTCTTCTTCCAATTCCCTTGAGGTCTTGAAACCTTCCCGAAGCACCACAAAAGCCTTGATAATTTCTCCCCTCTCTGCGTCGGGCTTCCCAATCACACCTGCCTCCGCTACTGCCCTATGTTCGAGTAAGGCGCTTTCTACCTCAAAAGGCCCCACTCTATGGCCGGATGTGTTGATCACATCATCTGCCCTTCCTACAAACCAGAAATAACCGTCTTCGTCCCGATATGCTGTATCACCGGTACTATACCACCCATCTATATTGAAATACTCCTTAAACCGTTTTTCATCACCCCACACAGCCCTCAGCATAGAAGGCCACCCTGGTTTTAACGCTAAAAGACCATGCTGTCCGGCAGGCAACTCGTTTCCTTTGCCATCAATGATGGCTGCTTTAATACCTGGAAATGGCTTACCCATGGCGCCTGGTTTTATCGGTAAACATGGGTAATTAGCGATCATAATGGAACCAGTTTCTGTCTGCCACCACGTATCATGAATGGGCAACTGGTAAACTTTTAACCCCCATCGTATTACCTCCGGGTTAAGGGGTTCTCCCACACTGCAGATATACCGCAAACTGCTTAAATCATATTTTTTTACCAGATCATCGCCAGACTTCATCAACATCCGCAGGGCTGTGGGAGCTGTATACCATACCGTAATTTTATAGGTTTGAATAATCTCATACCACTTTGCTGTATCAAACCGACCGTCGAAAACATAAGAAGAGATACCATTTAGCCACGGCCCCCACAATCCATACACGGTTCCTGTCACCCAACCTGGGTCTGCCGTACACCAATAGACATCATCATCTCGCAAGTCCAACACCCATTTGGTGGTAATATAATGCGAAATCATATCATTGTGGACGTGCGTTATGCCCTTGGACTTCCCTGTTGTACCGGAAGTATACAAGATATAAAATGGCGCTTCCGATTCCATCCATTCCATTTCAAACTTATCTGAAGCGTCTTTCATCAGTGTGGTATAACATACATCCCTTTCTTCTAATTCGTATTCCTC
>JAUQXU010000081.1 GCA_030837935.1 Candidatus Brocadia sp. | reverse complement strand
AATGAAAATAATATTATTCAGGCACTACATTGAACGTTCCAAAATTTAATGTCTAACCATATCAAGGGGTTACGACTTCTTGTTGCCAGATTTTTACCCATTTTTCACCTTTTTTATGACGAATTTGTTGAAGTTGGGTTAAGAAGGAAATTAAAGAAGAAATTACCTACTCATGCAAGGTGAATTTAAAAGTATAAAATGACAATAAAAAGTGTAGTTGTATCCATCTTATGCATCATGATTGCCGGTTGTGCGTCCTTCCCGCCTGTTGAAGATAATCAGGGAAATGTAATAAAGAGGATGATTATTAAAGATGGTTATGTTACAGGCTATGTTTTACAGGAGAAATGATTTGATGTTCAGGATTGGGTTTCTGGAATTACATGAAAACCGGCAGCTATGAAATGTCGGTCAAATGCCGCGACCTTTAATGCATCCTTATATCTTCTCAGAAAGCAAAAAGACGTGCAGTCCGTAAAACTCCACATTTGATCTCGATAATTGATAAACATATCATAGGAAAGGTTGAAAACTTCAGAATCTATAGGAAAGATCTTTATGGAGGGTGATTTATAAATTTTTTGGGCTATATCTACAGCAAGGTTTTTACCTCCCTGTCTCATAACAGTAGTAAGGGTTTCATCAAAGATGTAGTCTGTGATTATAAAAGCAACCGATGTTTGATGATGAATAAGATTTTGGACAAGTAATCTTGCTGTTGAATGTTTATCATCTTTCTTATTATAAAAAGCGATGAGGAAGGATGTGTCTGCAAAGATTATTTCTGACATTTCATGCCATACAATAATTTATCAATGATTTCATTATTAGTATGACCTATATCCGCAGGGGCAGATGAAAAAAAAGGGTCATCCTTTTTTATCGGAACCGGGTTTATTTTTTTTTCTAAGGATTCTATGAATTTTACGTCTTCTCTTTTTTGTTTTACTGTACTCATGCCTTTATGTTTACAAAATTATAAAACGTTTGTCAATGGAAAATTACCGGTAAATATGGCATATAACAGATTTACAGGAAATCTTAAAATCGGCTAAGGAAGGTATAAAATGACAATAAAAAGTGTAATTGTATTAATCTTATGTATTACAATTGCTGGTTGTGCGTCCTTGCTATCTGTTGAAGATGATCAGACAGAACGTCAGGCAATTGATATATACGATAGTAAAGGAAACGTAAAAGAGCATGTAATTATCAAAGATGATTATATTAGGATTTATGATAAGGATTGGAAAAGAAAGGGGTATGGAAAGGTGCAAAAATAGCTTGATTCTGGCACACTCTTAGAGTTTAGGAACGAGTCGAAGGCTTTGTTGTTGCTTCAAACCGATGGAACTATCCAGTATTTGTCTTGGTGGTCTTTTCCCACCGCAATTGAAAAAGAACGTTTAAAGTAACGATTTTTTTATTAAAATATCAGGAGAAAAAGGTATAAATATGGTTTCTTCCCTAAAAAGGGATTGATATAATACGGCATAAGGAGAATTACTATGTCAAATATACTGGAAATAGATACAGAAATATATAACGCCCTCGTTGAGTCTTTTGGTGAAGGCGTCTTAAGGGAAAAGATAGATGATATACTCCTTTCCGCAATTGAAAACAGGCTGGAACAGTACACCAGGGAGATACTGAAATTTGAAGAGAAATACGGTGTCTCCTTCAGCGAATTTGAAAAAATGTGGGATGACGGCAAGATAAAGGACAGGCATGGTCATGAAACAGAAAGTGATTTTATCGACTGGGAGATGCTGGAGATGGAAAAAAGGGAGTTATTACTGGTATTGTCCAAACTCAAGGGATTTAAAAAGAGATGAACATCCCCAGTGTCAATGCCTTTCTTTCAGAAGTAGAAACATCTCTTAAAAAACATTTCACCAATTATAATATTGAATTTCTACTAAGAACTCCAAAATCACTTAAAGCCAACATCCATCTCAGAGAAAAGCTTTTTATTGCGCTTCGCTATAATTCAAGAAACGAAAGGATAGATATTGCTTTAATACAGGGAAATCAGAGGATTTTTGGATACGATAATCTAAAACAATGGCATTATCATCCCCTTGAAAGCCCAGACAAACATATTCCCTGTGATAAACCCTCCGTAGATAAAATCTTTTCTGATATTAGAAAAATTTATAAAGATTTACTAAGAAGTACAGGCGGATAGTATGTCGAGTTAATCATCTGCTATTGCTCAGCGCCTCTGGAACTGCTGCAATATCCCCTCGGACGTTAATGGAGGCTATGGCGACTATAATGAATAACTATTACTTAGTCGAATAGAAACAAACCTAACCACCTGTTGAGGATAATCAAACAGAACGCCAGGTAATTGATAGATACGATGATAAGGGAAAGGGAAAAGCGCCTGTGGTTATCAAGAATGGGTATATTACGATTTATGATAAGGGCTGGAAGAGAAAGGGGAATGGAAAGGCACAACAATAGCTTAATTCTGGCCACATCTTGCTTGTTCCCAAACCTTGTGCTGAATCTGTTGAAGCATCTCTTTGGGAACACAAGGTTATGTGAAACTCTGTTTCGTGTATAATCTCTTGTCTGTAATAAGAAAAAATTGGTTCTTTCGTAAAAAAGTTGAAGTCTGGTAAACTAAGCCATAAAAGTAGAGTAATAATAGGGAAGTAAAGAGTTGCATCGAATTTCGACCGTATGTAATATGGTTTTGTTAGAGAACAGGATCATATTACAAGGGGGG
>JAUQXU010000080.1 GCA_030837935.1 Candidatus Brocadia sp. | reverse complement strand
ATCTGCCTGTACGGTCAACTTTTTTGTCGGCACCACCTTAACATTACCCCTGATATCATGCATGTTCTGCCAGGAAACCAAATCAATAAACCCGTAGTTACCCTGCCAGTGGTTTGTTGGATAAAGGTTATCAAAGGTCTCATGGTCGTTGTCATCCTGATCATCATCACCTGATGCATAATCGTATTCAAAACCAAAACGCGGCGTCCAAGCTAAATCTTTAAATGTATAGCCTGCTCTACCAGCAAAAGCCCAAGCCTGTTGATTTTGATCGCCATATTCACCAAACTGGGCATGCGATTCAACTGTATAGTCTATAGCCTCAATATTGGGAATTTTTCCATCGATCCTGAAACCGATGTCATGGATTTTAATTCCATCGTCACCAGCAACTGCGTATTCACTTTGAGTTGCAACATTTGATGAACTATCCTCATCGTTTTTATGAATGTACATCAACTCTAACAGCGCACCGGGAATCAGTTTTTTAAATGCCAATTGCGCTGCATATGCAGTTTCATCCGAATTATCGTCATCATCCGATGAAAGATACCCGTCTTCGTCCACCTTCATAGCAAATGCCTCGGCGTGAATATCATCGGTATCCCACATAAACCTGCCGCCATCGAACACGCGTCCTACGTTCGACCACACAAAGTTACCAATAACCCTGTGATCACCCCAAACAATCTCCTGACGGCCAACCCTTACAGTCAAGGGCAGGTCAAAAAGTTTCCTTATATCAAAATATCCCTGATGAAGATCAAAAATGCTATTTTCTTCCCCAGGACTGGCATATCCAACCGTGGTTCCTTCAGAGCCAAAAACCCTTGCGTCTTGCATCTGAATGAATACCCTCAAGTGCTCATTCACATCAGCATCCGCCCATAACCTTGTCTGGTTCAACACATAGTCATCATCCGTCGATTTCCCACGATTCGCAATTCCCGACGCACCACCCAATGTAGCATTATTCGTTGGCGTCTGGTAAAAACCATTGGCATATTCTGCCCTCGTTCTGATCTGCCCACCCAATTTCACCTTCTTTGCGAACTCGGAATATACATTACCTGCAATATCTTCTGCCTTTATAGCCGACTCAGCCTGCGCAGCAGTCTTCATCTCTTCTTTTAAGGAATAAACCTCATCCTTTAAAGCCTCAACATCATCTTTCGTGTCGGAAGCTGCCGCAGTCACGGTCTTGTCCTGCTTTACCGACTCCATCTGCTCCGTCAAAGCAGTAACGGAAGCCCTTAGTGCGTTCAGCTCTTTTTCCATATCTTCTAACGACTTAGCATCACCACCAAAAGATTGCGTGCTTGTCGCAACGCAGAAGACGGCAGTCGCAAAACCACCAACACAAGTCTTCCACAACGCATGTTTCATCATTTGTACCTCCCATTAATTAAGGACAATTGGACCCCAACATAAAACAAAAACAACAGGATAAAAACCTAATAACACAAAAACATGAACTAAAGTAGCAAATAGCCTCCTTTCTCCTCCTCATAGGTATTTACCGAAAAAAGTCAATTGTCGAAACGTCTGAGCGAGGTAATAAAACAAAAAACCCAAACAATGTCAAGGAAATATATTTTCAAATTCAAAAATTTGTCAACATTGTTTAAAATTAAGACATTCAACCACCTTCAACAACAACATGTGTCTGTATCAAACCAATGCGCAAATTCCATTCCAAAAACACAACCAACCACACAACACCCCCCTAACATCCAAACCACCGGCACTTAAGACAAACACAAGACATACACAAAGACACCGCAAACCAAGCAGAACGCACGCCACGCATTGCACAATTGAAATCTATCCTGCAGGTTGAATCCCTTCGGGCCAGACCTTCCCGCCAGCTGGGTTTTCCGTATCGTAAATATATCACAAACAAATAGCGTGACAACCAAAATAAATTTACCAAAACTAAAGCAATGTCTACCAAACCAAGTTAATTTATATGTTTTTTAATTTTTTATTGACGCCAAGAAGACATGCTTTTATAATACCGAGCTAATTTTCATAATATAGCTGCAAGATTCGCAATACTTCATCAACAAACACCTTAAGCTAAAAGGGTAAGCATGGACAAGGATTTTAAACCAAAAATCAGACATTATTACATTTACAGAAGGGTTATCACTGCAGTAATTGTTATAGGATTAATTATTGGTGGTATCTATGGCGGAAGGGAACTTAGCTGGAAAGAGATCGCTGCCGACGAAGTGGCTGTAATTGTAAACAATCTTACCGGCGGGATAAAGCTCATAAATAGGGCAGGCGCTCTTCTCTATTATCCTTTTATCCAGGATATATATGTGTTGGACAAGCGTGTACAAGTTTTAAAAATGACAGCGGCTGAAATAGACGAGAAACATCCACAGGGTAACCCGGTAACGGTAAAATCAATCGATGGTGGTGATGTAGTCCTGGATATACAGATTCAATACATGTTAAACCCTGACGATGCAATACATATTGTCAAAAATACAGGCGTGGGAGATATCTTTAAGCAAAAATGGCTGTATGATTACGCCCGCACTATTTGCTATTATTGCTACGGTGAATTGACGCTAGATGAATTCCCGATAGCTTCCAAACGTGATATTAAAGCGCAAAATGCCAAAAACGAGATCAACAAGATGCTGGGACCCCACGGTTTTGTTGTTACATCCATAGACTTAACAGACTATCGGTATTACAGAGAATATGCAGAAAAGATACAAGAGCGAAGATTGGCCGATAAAGAGGTAGAAGAGCAAAAAACCAGGGCATCCGCTGCAAGAGAAAACCAGCGAAAGGTTGTTGTTGAGGAAACAAAAAAGTTAGAGGTAGAAGTAGCTAGATTTAGGGGGGAAATGGATAAACGCATCATGGACGCACGAGGTAGTTCTGAGGCAAAAAAACAAGATGCCGATGCTTATCTTATTCGGACACGCTTTGAAGCTGATGCCGAGTATGAAAGACTTGCAAGGGATGCGGAAGCAATTCTTGCTACCGTAAAAACCGATGCTGAAGGCGTTAGGTTGTTGCGTAATGCCTTGGAAGGAGACGGTGGTCGCAATTTGGTAAGACTTGAATATGCCAAGCGCCTGAAACAGGCAATTGTTCGAAGTACGCCAATTGTCAGGCAGGGCCTCGAAACACCACAAAGCATCCAAAGGTTTAAGTATATTGAAGACGCCCCCAAGATTGACTATATGTTCCCGGAACCGCCCGATGCAGCGCTGGTTAGTCCATTAAAGCCAGGACCAGATAAGAGTCCCTAATTAACCGTTCGTATTTCAATCCAACTTCATTTAAACAACTAAAGAGGTGAAAATGCACCTAGGTAAGTTAACAACAAAATATTTCATTCCTATTGGTATTTTCATGTTTATTGCTTCATTTTTCATTGGTATAAAATTCTTTGTCATAAAGGTAGGCGTTGACCAGGTAGGCGTAAGGACGATTATTTGGGGTGTAAAGAGGGGTCTCGTACAAAAAGATTATGGACCTGGTTGGCATAGAGCCATTACAAGCGTTGACCAATGGGATCTTTATGATAGCACCGTGCAGACACTTGAACTTACTAAACAACCTTCACGATTGGGACACGACGAGCGACAGGAAGCCGCAATCAGAACAGCAGACGACTATGATGTATCAGCCGACTTAATCGTTAAATATCAAATAAAAAAAGGACAGGCGTGGAAATTGCGCCAAGACATCGGTGTTGGTGAACGGTACAAAATTATCGTAGAAAATGAGATACGCGACATTGCCAGGAGCGTGTTAGGTAAGATGGTTGAAAGAGATTTGTATAACCCCAATGAAAAGAGAAAAAGGGCGGAAGAATTCAAAGTGCAACTTATCGAAAGGCTTACGTCGCACCACGTAGATATAATCGATGTACTTATTTTGGAGATGAGGTTTGACCCCCAACTGGAAAGAAAGATTAAGAATATTAAATTAGCGGAGCTTGATAACGTCCTAAACATATCAAAGGCACTTGCCGCTGAACAAAGGGGTATTACTCAAACCATCGATGCCGACACCGAGGCCATTGCACAAAAAATTACCGGCGATAAGGAGAGATCGATTACGGTTCTTGATGCAGAAACCACCAAAAAGACCATCGAACTTCTTGCAGAGGCCGATAAATACCTGGTTCAAAAGAAGGCAGAAGGCGACCTTTACAAACAGCAGCGCAAGGCGGAGGGGAATCTGCTAATCAAACAAGCACAGGCAGAGGGGGAAAGGTTAAGAAGGGAGGCAATCGCCGGCATGGGTGGTGATATAATTGTCGCTATGGAGGCAGCTCGCAACATGAATCTTGCGGATTTAAATATTTCAAGCCTCGATATTAACCTCCTTGATGTCGACGACATGGCCACACGACTCGGTGTTTCAGATGTCAAAGGACGGCTTAAAGTTGATACAAGGACTTTTAAACAGATTCAAGAAATGCTCAACCAGCCAAAGGGTACCGAAACCGCAAAACCAAAATAGCAAATTAAAAATTTCAGTATTCATAAATACTATGACAAAAAAACGGTTCAAATGAACCGTTTTTTTGTCATCATCCATTCAGAAAATTATCAAGATTCCTCTATTTCCTTGGAAAACATACACTTGTTTCTATTTCTACTACAAGGAACGCAATTTGCTCCGCTTTAATAACACTTAATTTTTTATCTATTTTGAAAATTGTTTAAAGAGCATTAATCTATGCAACACGATATTAAGAAACTCAGAAAAAAATTCATAGCGATACTATTTCTCTTCACCATTGCTGTAACCCTTTCGTCTTCTTTTGCCGAAAGCGAATCAGCGCAAAATAAGTCTCCCCAACATACCCAAAAATACTCAAGGTTTTTTGATGAAAAAACTCACTGGTGCGATGCGCTGGTAATTACGTGTAACGATTTCCGATTTACCACAGCCACACAAGAATTCCTAAATAACCGCCTGGGATTAAAGGGCAAATACGATTACATATCTATTCCTGGTTCTATACGGAATCTCCTAGATTCAAAAACAAGAGACCTCGTTTTGAATAAGTTTGGTGTATCAGTTCGCCTCCATCGAGTAAACCGAGTCATTATTCTTGCACATCAAGATTGTACAGGCTATGGCGGATCCGTAGCTTTTAATGAGTCAGCAGATGAATTTAAGGCAATCAGCAAAGATTTAAAAAAAGCGCGCACACTCATGGGGATAAAATTTCGTCATCTCAAGGTTTATTTATATTACGGAACAATTTTCTACGATAATCATAAACGTATTTACAATTTTAAACAAATTTTGTAAATATTTGTCAAAAGGAACTTACAAAATGCACAACTTAAAACTCCATCGTAAAGGGTTACTCTTTTATTGTGTTTCTGCCGCGCTCTTTTGCATCTCTTCGGGTTGCGCTACCAGTAAGTCAACCCTGTCTGATCTATTATTAGACAACCAACTGATAGTGACTGAGGTTAGTCAGGATGCAAAAAGATCGGACTGTGATACGTTAGTTATCACGTGCATTGACTATCGATTTGCAGTTGAGAATCAGGGGTTTATAAATGAAACATTAGGATTGAAAGATAATTATGACCATATTTCCATACCTGGCAGCATCCTTAACCTCATAAATCCAGAAACCAGCGATCTGGTTTTAAGTAAATTCGCTCTTTCTGTAAGGATTCACCTTGTGAAAAGAATAGTCATGATCAGCCATAAGGATTGCGGTGGATACGGTGGTTCTGCCGCCTTTGGGTCGGAACTGGCAGAACACGAAACCCTCTGTGCAGATTTAAGAAAAGCCAGGGATCTATTTTTAGAAAAATATCCAACCCTGGAGGTAAATTTATTTTTGGAATCTTTAGTGCAGGAAGGGAATGAAATAAAAGTTCATTTCGAAAAAATACTCTAACATATTCCCTTTGCGTGGACTTGAATTTATCTAAACCCCCGCCCCTGTTTCAATACTTATTTTTCAGGTGTTTTTGCACAGCGAAATCCGATTTGTGGACTCTGGGCATATAGCGGCACCCGATAACGCGCAGCACACCGTGCATAATGTCCAAAATAAAGAAATCCACCCCCGCGAATAACCTTTTGAAGACCATCATCAGGACCCGTAGGGTTTTTTACCGGCGACAGAGAATAATAATTCTGGTCATAGTAATCATCGCACCACTCCCATGCATTTCCCGCCATATCGTAACACCCATAAGGGCTTTTACCATTTTCATAATTTCCCACAGGAGTTGTCGCCTTAATTCCAGATTCCCACACAGTGCATTTGGTTTTATCAAATTTATTTCCCCATGGCCATAGACGCCTGTCCGTACCGCGCGCAGCTTTTTCCCATTCTGCTTCGGTTGGCAATCGCTTCCCGGCCCACTTCGCATATGCAACGGCATCGTCCCATGTGATACCCACTACAGGTTGATCAGGACGATTAAATCTAACATCATTCCAGCACTGCGGGCTGCGAAAACCTGTTTCGTCAACGAATTTTTTATACTGCCCATTGGTCACTTCATACTTATCAATATAAAAGGCATCTAAATAGACCGTATGTTCAGGCCCATCAAAAATATTATACGCCAGCATAAAAGACCAATTATACCGTGTATTTTCCCCCATTGTAAATTCACCGGCAGGCACCAAAACCATATCGGAATACTTCTCTTCTGCGGCAGACAGCTCCAATACCAACTGACTGCCCAGAATAATTAAAACCAAAAGCATCAATCCTTTTTTAAACAATTTCAGTATCTCCTTTTTGCTAAAACTTCATACCTCGCAATCTCTACCGGTGTATAACCAGATATAATTTCACTAAAAGACCTAATTTCACCCCGCTTGAAGGTTTTGATTGAAAAATCCTGGGTAAATAAAAGGACATCGGAGGCGTTGTAAACCCTGACTACAAATGCAACAATACTCCGATCCCTATCAGAAAAATTCTTTATCTCACCTTTAATCTGTGACGACGAACCAAACGGAAAGAGATTCACATTTCGCAGATAAAACCCGTCGCCTATCTCCTGAAAACCCTCTTCTTCAGGCGTTGGTACATGTTCCTTTATAACCTCCGCCGTTTCGGTTCCTTCTGCAACCTTCACCGTTTCGGTTCCCTCAGGCACTTTAACCGGTACGGAAGGTGGCGCCTCTACTGTCGCCGTTCCAGCAACACCAACACCTCCTTTTTCCAGTTTTTTCACCCGCATTTCCACATTTGACACAGTCTTCAATTGCCCCTCAAAGGTTTTTAGCGCCGAATCCAAAGAAGCCACACGCGTTTTAAAACCATCTTCAACCGTAGCAATCCTTTTCTCCTGTTCACCCAGTTTATCCGTAACTAACTTATTCAGATCCTCGATAGCCTTTTTAATAGGTTCCAAAGGTCTTTGTGCCTCCTGGTATCTTTTTTCGAGTACTGCAGTTTTCACTTCCTGATCCTCGACCCGTTTCGTAAGATCGGAAAGTAGTTTTTTTATAACATCCAGGGTCTTGCCAAAAGAATCCAGCATCCCTCGAACATCCGCTACCGATGCGGATTTCTCTATACCTTCTAATCGTGAAACAATCGAATTCAGTTTTTCTTCATTCCCTTTTATTGTCTTCTCGAATTCTTTTATATCACCTACACTTTTTTGAAACGTGCTGAATTGTGATCCAAGACCATCCAAATTCTTCATCCACCCGGAAAGGGCTTTTTGGAAATCCTCCAATTCCTTCATGACTTGCTGTTCCCCACCCTGATCGGCTGCATTTGTTGCACCTGAAAGGACAAGGAATAAAACCATGCTTATCAAGACCGAAAGTATACCTTTCATGAATAATGCTCCATCTAAAAATGTGTAGTTTTTGTATATATAATGGTACGTAGTTTAGCAAAAAACCTCACACATCGCAAATATTTATCTAATCACGAACAATAAGGAGTTTGAAATTGATTTTAAAAGACAATATTGGTATAAATAAACACTTTTACATGACGCAAATACGTTTCACCCACATGGGTGAATGTACACTTTATAATGATAATTTTTAGAAGATAATTATTTTTAAGAAAGGATGCTATGCAGGTTTTAATTGCTGATGAACTTCCAGATATATGCATTGAGATACTTGAAAAGGCTGGTCTCAAAGTACTAAATAAACCCGGCATCAAGGCAGATGAGTTAAAAGCCACAATCGGCACTTGTGATGGAATCATACTGCGTAGTGGAACAAAAATTACTGCGGCCCTTATGGAAAAGGTTGATAAACTCAAGGCCATTTGCCGCGCCGGTGTTGGAGTAGACAATGTAGACGTATCTGCCGCCACAAAAAAAGGCATCGTGGTCATGAACACGCCGGAAGGAAACATAACATCGACTGCCGAACATACCGTGGCGTTACTCTTCTCCCTTTCACGTTTTGTTCCCCAAGCCTGCGCATCGGTAAAGGCGGGTAAATGGGAAAGGAAGAAGTTTACCGGCATTCAAATTGCCGGAAAGACGCTCGGCATTATTGGGCTAGGCAGGGTCGGAAGGCAGGTTGCAAAGCGCGCTGCGGGTTTAGATATGAAAGTAATTGGTTATGACCCGTTCATCTCTCCTGAAGTTACCGCTCAATATAGCATACATATTGCGAAAAATCTCAAAGAATTACTCTCGCAGGCCGATTATATAACGATTCACGTCCCTTTTAACAGCGAGACAAAAAACCTTATTACCAACAAGGACTTTTCGATAATGAAACCCGGCGTTCGTATTATCAATTGTGCGCGGGGCGGGATTATCTCTGAAGAAGATCTCTATCATGCCATCAAGGACGGCCGGGTTGCAGGGGCAGCCATCGATGTATTTGATGTCGAACCACCCGTTGGCAATAAACTCCTTGAGCTAGACCAGGTCATAGCGACGCCCCACCTGGGAGCATCCACGGAGGAGGCTCAATTTGCAGTTGCGGTAGAGGCTGCAGAACAAATGGCTGACGCGCTTACCGGAAAGGGCTTTCGAAATGCGGTAAACCTTCCTCCATATAATATAGAGGAATACAATCTCCTGAAACCCTATATCATACTGGCAGAAAAGATGGGGTCACTCCTCACCCAGCTCACCGCCGGGGGACTACAATCAGTAGATATTACTTACACGGGAGAGATCACCAGGAGGAATATTTGCCTTGTTACGGATAGTCTCATGGTTGGATTGCTCAAGCCCGCCCTCGAAGACGGTGTAAATTTAGTCAGCGCACCCCATCTTATTGCAGAACGTGGTATCAAGACCAATATCACCACCAGCAGTGGTTTGAGTAACTTCACAAGTCTCATTACCGCAAAAATAAACACATCCACTGGTGAAACCATACTCTCCGGAACGGTCTTTGGCAAAAACGAACCAAGGCTTGTGGATAT
The DNA here is from genome assembly GCA_030837935.1 of Candidatus Brocadia sp. Taxonomy (GTDB): domain Bacteria; phylum Planctomycetota; class Brocadiia; order Brocadiales; family Brocadiaceae; genus Brocadia. The sequence continues at coordinate 4,882 of JAUQXU010000080.1, read as the reverse complement.
CAATGGTTATGGTGTGGAGGCTGTACTCGACGAACACATGCTCATCCTCTTCGGGAAGGACAAACCGGGTTTAATTGGAAATATCGGATGCGTGCTCGGCAACAAAAAGATCAATATTGCGCATATGACGTTTGGCAGAAAGAAGAGCAGTGGCAATGCTATTACGATTATCAATGTAGATGCCGTAGTACCGCAAGAATGCCTTCGCGAGATAGAACAACTCGACCACATAGAAGCAGCGCATCTTATCCATTTATGAACACCACCGTCACCATGCCGCTCTTGCAGCACGCTGAAGTTCCGTGAATTTTCTCACCGGAACTTCAGCATGATTGGACATATGTTGTTACCAGCGAGGTGGCTTCAGATGCAGAGTGGATCGTCGCAAACACTCAATGGGGCTACACTTACGCTATAGTACAACTTTTATCCCATCAAACGCAAGCCATTTATTCTCGGCAATCCCGCCTGATAGATTTTGTTCACTGCATCGTGGATATTGTATTTCACGCGCCTGATTTGCACAACCTTTTTTCTGGTATCATAAATCGCATAGGACGCCCTGATGTCCCAATCTCGTGGTTGCCCTACGCTTCCTATGTTGATAAGCACTTTATCGACGTTGCTCACATCAAAAGAGCCCCCCCGGTCCACACGAACATTCCCTCCTTCCAAAAAAATGGCTAAAGGCACATGCGTATGACCATAAAAACAAATCCGGGTGTTGAGGATATCAAAATTTAGTTGTGCATCAGCCCCTGTCGTAATATAGTCAAAAAATTCAGGGTGATTCAATGAGGCATGAACAAGGGTAATGTCTTCAAACTTCTCAACTAAGGGCAAGTTTTTCAGGAACTCTACGTAATCGTCAGAAAGTTGCTGCGCCGTCCATATAATTGCATTCCTTGCATCAGCATGAAAATAGTTCGCAGGAAATTTCCCCACCGCTGCATAATCATGATTTCCCGCTACCGCGGTACACTTCAACTCATGTATTATCTCGATGCATGGTATTGGTTCGGCAGCATAGCCAATAATATCGCCCGTACATAATATCTTGTCAACATGCTCCCCTCGCAATTCGTCCATAACCGCCTTTAAGGCCTCATAGTTACTATGAACGTCTCCAATCAAGCCATAAATCAACAACAAGTCCTTTCTTGCACGCCAGACACAACAATCAACGACACTCTTTTTTGTCGAAAAATTCGCACGATAAAACAATAACAAAGGTTATATAGAGCACGGCGTATATCATCAACAGTGCGACATGATGCGAATTCAGCGATTCAAACTTTCCACCAACAGCACTGAACTCCTCCAGATTTGGGAAAAGCACAAAAACCGGCGCCAGGCACCACGCGGACCAATCCCCATACATTCTGAGCGCACCATGGAAAAAACTCATTAAATTCCCAAAGACATAGATAACCATGCAACAGCACAAATTGGAGACCATCCCCAGGAATATGGAGCCAGCAGTCGCTATAGCGCACAGCATGGCAATTGGCAAAAACGAAAATACCAGTTGGAAAATTGTTGAATAGCCCACCTGTATAAACCCAGCGAAAAAGCCGATATGACCGTCAAGAGACGCCTGTATGCACAACGAACAGGTCAGTATCGCGCCCATCATCATGAAAATTACGGAAACCGCAGCAAGTATGCCAAGGAATTTGCCTACGATAATCGAATGCTTGCCGACAGGTTTGGACAACAACGTCATAATCGTGCCTTTTTCCAGTTCTTTGGATATCGTATTTGCCGCACTCAACGACGCAAGAGTCAGGCAGCACATCGTAATCGTCGATATGCCCATATCCCTTATCATCCTCGACTCTTCCCCAAAGGCAAACAGGGTAAAAGAAAACGAACAGAGCACCAGCGCGACCCCTCCACCAGCAATGAGATAAAAGACCGTCTGCCGCATAACATCTCGTGCGGTATTACCCGCAATGGCAAGCATGCCTCTATTCATAAAAACCCTTGCAAATTCAAAAAAATCTCATACACTACGTTGATATGTTTCACGTGAAACATCGATTCCCCGCGTAAAACACGTAAGATACTAGCATTCCTAACCAGGAAATGCAATGGAAAATCCACCAGAAAAGGAGTCAAGGCTATGTCGAAAAAGGAGAAACTCAGCCGCAGCCTCCAGTCGCTCCTTGGCGGAGTGATTGGGATAGAAGCTGACGCAGGACAAGACGTAATCATGAAGCTCAACCCGGAAGATATCCATCCCAACGACCTGCAGCCCCGTCACTTTTTCAGTGAAGAAGAGATGCATGGCCTCATAGAATCCATCAAGAAACACGGCATTTTACAGCCTGTCATCGTGAAACCCCTCTCGCACGGGTACATGTTGATTGCTGGAGAACGACGCTGGCGGGCGGCAAGGCATCTTGGGCTGAAAGAGATGCCTGCCATCGTCAGACACTCCGATGGGGCAAACACCTTGGAGATCGCCCTCATAGAAAATATTCAGCGGGAAGACCTCAACCCCATAGAAAAGGCCAAGGGATTCAAAGAACTCACAAGCAAATTCGGCCTCACCCAGGAACAGGTGGCGAAGGCCATGGGGAAAGACCGCAGCTCTGTGGCCAATTACCTCCGTCTCCTGGACCTGCCACAGGAAATCCAGGACCATGTTTCACGTGGAACATTATCCATGGGGCATGCACGGGCCATCCTGGCCATACCAGATCAAGAAACACAGCTGGTGCTTTGTGAACGTATTGCGAAGGAAGGATTATCGGTTCGGGAGGTGGAGGCGATCGCTTCACTGGAAAAAAGCCAGGCAAAACCCAAAAAAATGGCATCAGCAAAGGCCTCGACCCCTCACATCGAAGACCTGGAAGACCGGTTTCGCAGGTTTTTTGGAACAAAGGTTACGATCAGGGAAAGCAAAGGCAAGGGGAGGATATCGATTGCATTTCATTCAAGCGAGGAATTTAGCAGGATTGCAAACACCCTGGGGATTCGTCTTTAAAAATCTTTATCAAAGATTTATCTTTACGTGGGAGACAAATCGATGCCATCAAAAATTACGATCTGTTTTTGCAACAATCTCTTCAGTGAAGGTATTAAGCGATTGCTGGAAGACGATGGGATGGGAATCAATTATCGTATTACTATCTCCAACCAGAAAGAAGCACTCAACACAAAACCCAATATCCTCATTACTGATTTTCACACCCTTTCCGCGATATCTCCTGGTGCCTTCCTTAAGCACAAGACGGGGATACTCCTTTTGTGGACAGGTTGCCTTCCCAAACTAAAAGAAGAACGTCTGTTAAAGTTTATCTCCCAGGGACTCGTTGGTATCTTATTGCCGGAAGAAACCACCTTTCCAAATCTAAAAAGGGCAATAGAACGGATTGCCTCAGGTGAGCTCTGGTTTACCCGAAAGAAACTAAAAGACATTATCTTCTATACGAAACAAGCCAGGGTGGAAGTAAGCCAGCTCACCAAACGGGAGATAGAAATCGTTACATTGATTTGTAATGGTTATCGGAACAAGGAGATTATAAAGAGCCTAAGCCTCACCGATCATTCAATAAAAAAATACCTGACCCTCCTATATAAAAAAACCGGAGTCACGGATAGGCTCCAGCTAGCCCTTTATGCCATTAAGCATTGGTCATTTCCTGCAAACCTTCATGAGGCGGACAACGAACAAAAAGAGAAAATCGACAAAGCAAGGTAATAATGGATCGATTCCCACTGTTTTACGTTCCTCTCCTTGAATATGCCTCCTTCGAGATTGAGTTCTCAAGGCTGGTTCAATCTTGCAGACTTCGTTGTGAGCGCTCAGTTGAACGATTGAATCAGCGAGAACAAAAAGAAAAGAGGGAAGATAGGTTAGGCGAACCCATCCTCCTTATGGGTTTATTTCCCTCTCCCCCCTGTAAACGCAAGCCATCTGCAGTACCTTCTCAACGGAAAGCTAAAATTTTCATGGAAAGAAATTGGTCTACTTTTTTGGTAGACTAAAAACATTTAAAAAGTAGACCTTTGTTCAATTGCTTCATCATTTTAATAATGATATACTTCGGTTTTAATGGTAAGGAATTTCAATCTTGTATGACACCCCTCTAGAAGGAGGGGATACAGGGGTGTGTAAATCGGACGGAACACACCCCCGGCCCCTCTTTTTAGAGGGGAGCGTAAAACTTGATGCCGAAGGCCTAATTCAATCCTGACAAACCCTGTATAAAGGCAGGGATTGACGTTTTAGCGAGGGAAAAAAGAAGTAAGAATATTTTTCGTTTTCCGCTTGCATAAAAGGACTTTAACCCGTCACACGCAACACGTCACACAATCATCACGATAAGGGCAAACCCGGAGTGATCCGGGGACGCAAAGGAAAGGGTCTCGCTAAGCCGTTTAAACGGTTTAAACTGTTTTAACGGTTTTCTGGAAGACAGCCTTACTGCCGAAGATGTTTCGTAAAAAATCTTTGCAGTAAGGCTTTTTTATTTTAAATAGGAAAGGAGGTTGAAATATTTCAAAAATTGGCATTCCATCTCCTTTTCGGTAGGAGTGGAAGTATTTATCGATAGCGAACCCATCAAATTTATTTTAAAACCTTTAACGGAAAAGGAGGGAAGTGTAATGAAAAGATTATTGCTTGCGGGTTGGGTAGTAATGGCGCTGTTTGCGTGTTTCGCGGGTAAAACGCACGCGGTCGATTCTACGATAACGCTGGATGATAATGCAGGTTTAAGTTCCTTTGTGGTGCAGGATTCTGACGAGATAGATCAGTTCACGGTCAACTCGGATGGACAGGGATATTTCGCCGGTAACGTCGGCATCGGGACGACGGGACCTGATCAAGAGCTGCACGTTGCTGGTGATGTTTCATTGGGGCGCCGAGATC
>JAUQXU010000079.1 GCA_030837935.1 Candidatus Brocadia sp. | reverse complement strand
TTTCGTACCTCATAATCGATATTGGGATATTCTGACCAGTTGTTATCGTCAGGTGCTTGTCGAAGAGTCCTGCAACTTGTCTGTCTAATTTGAGATGGCTGGTAGCCAAATTCGTATAATGTTTGAATTATAAATTCTCTAAGTCCTTGATGTGCATCCTCTCGAATCGCTATCTCTTTTTCCTGAGTTGAGTATCCAAATTTTTTTGAAAATCGCTCTTGTATCATATTAATACCATGCGCAACGGTCGTGGGGTATATGAAATGGTGTTATTCATGGTGAGCCCCTGTCTATCTATATAAAATTACTACACTTTCAATTATGCATTTCCCCCACCATTTCATAAGCCCTATGTTGGCTACTACTTTATTTCCACTCTCTCGGACCACTTCGACTACCACCCAAAACAACGCAAGCAGCTTGACTAATTGAATTAAAAGTATAATCTTCGGTAAATTGTCTGTTTGAGTTAATGATTCCTGATTTCTCAAGTTCATTTCTTAGCTCATAAGCTCCGTCTGCTGCTCCTTTTCCAAATGAATCGTCAAGGTTGATTGATACAGTTGAGCCTTTCAATACTTTGAATCTTTTAGAATCGTAAAATTGTCCGTATGCTTTCACACCTTCTTTTAGGCTATCAATTACATAAGTCTTTCCATCGGTTGGAATTGGTTGAATAATTGGTGACGGGGTTGGAACTGGTTTTGTTATTGGCTGAACTTCAATTGTCCTCGGAACGAAATGTTTCTCGTAGAGTTCATCTTTTTCCGGTTGCTGTTTACTTTTAATTTGTTCAATTTCCTGTTGTTTAAATCTCATTTCGCTATTAAGTTTTTCAATCTCACTTTCAAGTTGAGAAATATCGTTCTTAATTTTTTGGATATCTTCAGATTTTCTTTTATCAAATTCGCTGAAAAACTCTTTTATTTGTTTTAGTTCTTTTTCTCTTTCTTCGATGAATATGATATAAGTTTCATTCTTGAAGTTTTCGATGCCAATTATTTTGCTAATTCTTTCAGCCACTTCATCTCTTGCGAAGTCTTTTATAGAAAATTCATAAATCAAAGTATCCGCAAAATCTGTAACACGCATCAATGGTGAATAGAATCGAAATTGTTTTCCAGTATTTAAAATAGCCCCAAAAGGTCTCTCGATATCGCAATATTGTTTTAATTGGGAAACATAACTGTCTAGATTTTTATCAAATGCTTTGGTCTCAATAATTATTTTGTTCCCAATATTTATATCTAACCTACTACCTTGCGCAGCATGTTCGAGGTCAAGTCTGTCATAACCGAAAGCATTAAACAATTTAAGAACGATGTTATATTTCACATTTTGCTCGTTCCCGTCAAAATTCAAATAATCCGTAGTTGCAATTTTATTTAATAACTCTCTATCCATAATCCTCTGTCAAGGTAGGCTGCCTTTAGAATCGGCATTACTACCCACAAAACATATGAAAAGAACGAATTTACCCATTTTCGTGTCTTTCGTGGGTAAGTTGAAATTCCTAAGTGGTTAATCTTGGTCTTACTAAAAATCTTTTTCTTCTCCTGTTTTTTTATTCCAAATCAACTCTTTTCCTAACAGAGATGGGAACGCAAATGATAGAGATACTTCTCGTGGGGAGTCAGATTCGTTGAGTATTGCTTTGCTCAATCCCATATTCACCTATAAGACATTCCTCTATCCGTAATTATTTCAATATAAACAATATTTTCTTCTTCATTCACAGAATATATAATTCTTAAACTTCCCGACCTGTATCTATAGCTTCCTTCAAACTCTCCGTGCAGTTTCTTTATGTTTGTATGATAAAAAGGTTCTTTAGCGATAATTTCAAGACATCTGTTGAGAATTCTCACAGTCTTTTCATTTGCAGAATGGTAATATTTCTCGGCCTTTCTGGAAAATTCTATCTCAAACATTTCTCTTGATATTTTTCCATTTTACCATATTGCCTTTTTTAATTTCTTCTCTCGCCGCCTTGTAGTCCATCAAAAGTTTTTCGTCAGAAAGAAGTTCGTCTGTTGCCTCCCATTCCTCTCTTTCCCTGAGATAATTGATGAAATCCAAGGCAACACGGGCCTTTTTATCAGAAAGAGTTTCAATCGCTTCCTTTGCCTGTTTCTTAATTGTTATATTCATATACGAACTACCTCAATTAAATTTTCTGCTTTGGCTGCCTGAACTATTGTTCTATGCCTTGCTAAATATTCTTTTCTTTTTTACTGACGGCTCTTTTGTTCCAAAGACAACTGGCAACATCTCATCTACCTTCTCGACAAACACGAAGTTCATCTCTTTCTTGGCATTTTCAGGCACTTCGACCAGGTCTTTTTCATTTCGTTTTGGCAGGATAACGGTGGTGATTCCTGACCGTTTGGCCGCAAGTATCTTTTCTTTGATGCCACCTACCGGCAGAACACGCCCGCGCAGGGTGATCTCTCCCGTCATGGCTACGTAAGAAAGAATAGGCGTCTCCTTTAATAGTGATATCAATGCCATAGCCATCGTTACACCCGCAGAAGGTCCATCCTTGGGGATAGCGCCTGCGGGAATGTGGATATGAAAATCGTATTTATTGAAATCCTTGAAGATAATTCCTAGTTTCTTTAATTTGGTCCGAATATAACTCATTGCAGCCTGGGCAGATTCTTTCATAACGTCACCCAGCTGTCCTGTCAACAAGAGTTTTCCCGTACCAGGCATGGAAGTGGCCTCAATAAAAAGGATGTCTCCGCCTGCCTGTGTCCAGGCAAGACCCGTAGCTACGCCTGCTTCGGAGGTCCGGTCCGCAACTTCTGAGAAAAACTTGATGGGGCCTAACAAAAGGTGCAGCATGTCGGCCGTTACAGCGATAGATTTTTTTTCTCCAGCGGCAATGTCTTTGGCTGCTTTTCTGCAAATAGTGGCAATTTCACGCTCTAAATTTCTGATACCTGCCTCACGGGTATAATCGCGGATGATGGCCTTGATGACATCATCCGTAATGGTAAGTTGTTCTATCGTCAATCCGTGTTCCTTTAATTGCTTCGGTATCGTAAACTGTTTCGCGATAAATACCTTTTCATCGGCTGTATATCCGGGAAGTTCCAGCACCTCCATCCGGTCTTTTAGAGCAGGAGGGATGGGGTCTAAGATGTTTGCCGTGGTAATAAACATTACCTTCGATAGGTCGAATGGGATATCCAGATAATGATCTGAAAATGCATGGTTTTGTTCCGGGTCTAAAACCTCGAGCAACGCTGCCGAAGGGTCTCCGCGAAAATCAGCGCCCAGTTTATCAATCTCATCTAACATGAATACGGGATTGTTGGAACCTACCTTTCGCAGACCTTGAATAATGCGCCCAGGCAATGCGCCAATGTATGTACGCCGGTGACCTCTAATTTCTGCCTCGTCTCGCACTCCGCCGAGTGACATACGGAAGAATTTTCTGCCAATGGCGCGCGCAATCGACATCCCCACCGAAGTCTTTCCCGTGCCTGGTGGGCCGACAAAGCACAAAATAGGACCTTTCATGTCCTGTTTTAATTTTCGAACTGCGAGATATTCCAAAATCCTTTCTTTGACCTTTTCCAGGTCATAATGGTCTTCGTCCAGCACCTTACGGGCCGCCGGAATGTCAAGATTATCCGTTGTGGTAACTGACCACGGAATGGCAACCAGCAAATCGAGATACGTTCTGGAAACGGTATATTCCGCGGAGGAGGAAGGCATTTTAGCAAGTCGGATTAATTCCCGCTCGGCCTCTTTTTTGGCGTCCGGAGGCATTTTTGCCTCTTCGATCTTTTTAGTCAGTTCTTTAGCCTCAATGGCGCGCTCATCTCCCTCGCCCAATTCTTCCTGGATCGCTTTGAGCTGCTGCCTCAGATAATATTCCCTTTGCCCTTTTTCCATCTCGTTTTTTACCTGAGACTGTATTTTTGTGGCCATTTCCAATACTTCCATTTCACTATTAATAAAGGTGGTTACCTTCTGTAATCGATCCTTAACATTAATAGCTTCGAGTACTTTCTGCTTTTCAGGCATACCGATATTCAAGTGAGATGCAATCATATCCGCCAGGCGGCTTGGGCTGTCAATGTTGACAATCGCGATTTTTAACTCCTCGGGTAAGGATGGCGCCATGGATATCATACGAATAAACTGATCTGCAGCATTCCTTGACAAGGCCTCGGTTTCCATATCATTCTCAATAATATCTTCGAGGACAGTCACTCTGGCCTTAAAATACGGATCGGTTTGGATGTATTCATCTATCCTGATCCTGTTAACGCCTTGTACCAGCATCTTTGCAGAATTATCCGGCATACGAAGCATCTGAAGCACAACGGCTGCTGTGGCGTAATCATACAGATCCGATTGTTTTACGGCCTTGAGATCTTTGTCTTTCTGCGCCACGAGTGCCAGGAAGCGGTTCGCTGCCAAAACGTGGTTTAAAAGTTTAATGTCTCTTTCTGTAACGACGCTTAAGGCAGCCACCATATTGGGAAAAACTACAGTATCTTTGATGGGAAGGACAGGCATTTCCTTTGGTACCTTTAGCTTTTCTGCCTTATCCCCGTCTTCTGTATCGGATTTCTGATGTAATGTGATTTTAGCTTCTGATGGGTCATTGCCTTCATTGTCTGCCATATAATCTCACACCCTTCCAGAATTAATTCTTATGACCTTATTGATGAAAGTTAATTTTTATTGAAAGCTTTTGGGATGATTGTTGCTTTGTCTTAGGTAAAATAACGTGGAGAAATCCGTCCTTGTACGTAGCCTGTATATTCTCCGTATCAATGGGTTTGGGAATAAAGATGCTCCTTTCAAAGTACCCATAACGGATTTCTACTTGATAAAAGCATATCTTCTCATATGGTGAGGTATCGGTTGTGGCTCCACTGATGGTAAGGATTTCTCCTGAAAAGGAAACGTGAATATTCTCTGATTTTGCACCCGGTATAGACATCTTTACTATGACGTCATCAGGAGTTTCATAGACGTCGGTAGGCGGTTGCCATGGAGTTGATGAATGGGTAGGAACATTTTTGTTAAAGGTAAAAAATTCTGCAAAGAGCTTCTCTAGTTTATTCTGCTTTGCATCAGTTTTGTAATGAATACTATTATAGTTCATTGTCATCTGATAGTTTCTTAACAAAAATATTTTAACATTTTTAGCAAAAATTATAGCGCCGAACACTTCCCCCGATCGTAGTCGGGGACAGGTGTGGTCGGCATTTTGGCGGGGGATAAACCGCTCCCCTAGGCGTTTCTACTCGTTCGGGTGATAGTGTTTACCTCGGTATTGAGTATGAAAACAAAGACAATATAACAATTTTTATTTTCAAGTGCAAGAGGTTTAAGGATAATAGGGTTTCATGAATCCTCATTCGCCGTGGTGCAATAATAAAATCTTGAAACTATGAAAAACGTCTTAAATGCTTTGTAATCTCTCTCTCCGAAACAAAGCAGCAAGAGGACGCAAGAGATATATGGATTAGAAGACACCAAAGAAAAGACCCCGCTCATGAGCGGGGTCTTTATTTGGTGGGTGTTTTCGGATTAAAAAATCTTTATCTGTGGTTTATCTTTATAAATGAGTCAAATTTTTAAGAATAGTTGTAAGATTTAAGTTGTAGGTTGAAAATTTAAATCTTACAACTTGCAACTGTGTTTTATCGGTCTGGGGTTTTGCCTCGCTAGTTATTAATACATATCCCCGTATCCACCGTATCCACCGCCTGGCGGCATGGGAGGCATCTTCGTCTTCTCTGGTATCTTTCCCACAATGGCATCTGTTGTAAGGAGTAATGTAGATATGCTGGCAGCGTTTTGCAATGCCGTTCTAACCACCTTCGTTGGGTCAATAACACCTTCACTGACCATATCACAATATCGATCTGCGCTGGCATCATAACCTTCATTTCCTTTTGCAGTTTCCACTTTTTGTAAAACAATAGCGGCATTTACTCCCGCATTGGTAGCGATCTGTCTTAAAGGCGCCCTTAATGCCCTGCGGACAATATCAACACCCACGGCCTCATCTCCCTTAAGTTTCAGCGCATCCAAAGTCGGAAGGCATCTTAAAAGCGATACGCCGCCGCCAGGAAGGATCCCCTCTTCAACAGCTGCACGGGTTGCATGGAGCGCGTCTTCCACGCGCGCCTTCTTTTCCTTCATCTCGCTCTCGGTTGCGGCTCCTACATTAATCTGCACCACACCGCCAGCCATCTTCGCCAGCCTTTCCTGAAGCTTTTCGCGGTCATAGTCCGAGGTAGTTATTGAAATCTCCTTTTTAATCTGCTCAATG
>JAUQXU010000078.1 GCA_030837935.1 Candidatus Brocadia sp. | reverse complement strand
ATCACAAATCTTTTTAACAGTACCAGAGGCATTAGCATTAAACACGGAGAAGCTCTCGTATAAATTTACGCCCTCTCTTAGTTTTTGAAGGTCTCCAAAAGGGGTTTGTGAATAAAGAGCGACATGTCCGGTGGCGGCTTTTTTCAATTGATTTTTGGCATTGAAAAGCATATCTTTAAGGTCGGACAGACTCCACTCACGATAGTTTGGCTGGTTTTTCTTTGCCTGGATATAAAGCTTATGTCCATCTTTATAACCAACAACAATATCTTCAATCAGTATTCGTTCTTGAGTTTCTGGAGATGCAATGGCTTCCATTTGAACCCAGTCCAGATCATCCTCATAGAGGAGTCTCACCACCCAATGGAGTGCAATGAGCCTTTGATATTCATCACCTTGATTGGAATATATAGCAGATTCCATGGTTTGCCGTATATTTTAGTTTCTATAATGATATTTTAATTATTATGAGTTTAGTATGGCTGCTGTTAAAAGTCAAACGTCCAAAGTCAGTGGTCTCAGATTTAATTAGCTCTTGCTTTTAAAGCCCCCATATTTCATAATGCCTTTCTGAAAAACTTTCCACTTTTTCAGGCGGAGGGATCCCATAAGTAAATCATTCTCAATCCCTTGTATTACAAAGATTCTCTTTGTCATACACTCAAATCGATTTGAAAAAAGGAGTAAATTATTATGAAGATAAGAGTGCTAATAGAACCCGACGAAGATGTTTATGTTGCATATTGTCCTGAATTACCAGGGTGTGTAACCTACGGTAAAACTGAAAAAGAAGCACATGAAAATATCATGGAAGCTATTGAGCTGTATTTAAGACCTTCAAAAGAAAAAGTGTCAAAGGACGCTAAAACTTTTGAGGTTGTTGTCTAATGGGACAAAGACAGCCCCGTGTAACGGCTGATGAAATTATCAAAGTTTTAAGGTCTATTGGGTTTGAGAAGATAGACCAATCTGGAAGTCATCAAAAGTGGAAGCATCCATTAACCGGTAGACAAACAATAGTATCATACCATTCTGGGGAAATCATTAGACCAAAAACATTCAAAAAGATTCTAGAGGGTGCAGGACTAACAGTAGAGGATTTCATTAAGATCAGGGTGAAACTTTGAAAGAGACTGTAAAATACTCGTGCTGCTTAACCAACTTTTTTTAAACGGCATCATTTCTGGCAGTATGTATGCCCTTATTGCCCTCGGCTTCACCATTATCTATAAAACTGTCCGCTTCTTCGAGTAAAATGTACGCATGGCACTCGAGATAGCTCATCGAGATTACGTTTTCAAGATAAGTACAATATTCCTGTAAGGCGCAGGTAAAGAACTTCTTGAAAAAGATGTTTTATATCTTCCATGTCGTTTTGAATAATCTGGTAAGACTGTCAACGCAACTTACAAAACAAAGTCTCTCTCCATCACTGTTTTACGGCCATCCGTTTTTGCTTTCTCGATTGCCTGATCACACAGACGGCGAACGGAATCAGATAATACTTCCGCAACATTGCTCGCCGTATTCATGCCAGAGGTAGAACGTATGTAGTTCTTGAGTTTGGACACAACTACCAGTATTTCTTTTTCGTTCATGTTATCTTTCCTTTCTATTGTTTATAAATGAAGTGCTTTTTGAAATGTACCCTATTCTATAAAATCCGTGATAAAATTCAACGCAATTCAACCAATACGTGCAACTTTTTCAAATTACTCAAATACGCTATATGCCATTCCAAAGGCATCGGCAACGGCCTTGTTTGTGAGTCTTCCCTTTACCATGTTGATACCTCCCCCTATGGCAAGGTTTTCCCTGGCTGCACGTTCATAGCCCTTGTCAGCAATCTCCAGGGCATATGGCAGCGTCATATTGGTTAGGGCACGGGTTGACGTGCATGCCACGGCGCCGGGAATATTAGTTACGCAGTAATGGATAATATCATATTCCTTATAAACAGGATTGCTATGGGTTGTCGGTTTGCTGGTTTCCACGCATCCCCCCTGGTCTATAGCCACATCGATAATCACCGCTCCCGGCTTCATCGTTTGAACCATTTCCTTTGTTACAATACAAGGCGCTCGTGCTCCTTCAATTAGTATGGCACCAATGAGAAGATCTGCATGCCGGATGTTCTCCCTGATGTTTTGGGCGTTAGACATGAGCGTAATTACATTTTTTGGCATGATATCATCCAAATATCTCAATCGATTTATATTGATATCAAGGATGGTGACTCGCGCCCCAAGGCCTGCAGCGACCTTGGCGGCATTGGTACCTACAACACCGCCGCCTATGATGACCACCTCGGCGGGGGCTACGCCTGGCACTCCCCCAAGAAGTATTCCACGTCCAAGCATGGGCTTTTCCAGATATTTTGCACCCTCCTGTACAGACATCCGTCCTGCAACCTCGCTCATAGGTGTCAGGATCGGGTGTTGCCCATGTTTATCCCGGATCGTTTCGTAAGCAACGGCTATTCCGCCCGCCTTTAATAGAGCGTCTGTTAATATTTTGGAGGCAGCAAAGTGGAAAAACGTAAAGACGATTTGTTCCTCTCTCAGGAAGGGGTATTCTTCAGGTAATGGTTCTTTAACCTTTATCACGAGTTGTGCCCTATCATAAATTTCCCTTGGATCATCGACGAGCTTGGCTCCTGCCCTTTTATATTCCTGGTCATAGATGCCGCTTCCTAAACCGGCGTCCTTTTCTACAAGCACAGCATGCCCGCGTTTCAGCATCTCCTCCACGCCGACCGGTATGAGAGACACCCGATATTCGTCCGGTTTGATTTCTTTGGGTACCCCAACAATCATCTGGATTTTCTCTTCAAAAAAGTAGTAGAGTCTGATAAAATCATTTTAATTTTTAGCCACGAATGGGCGCAAATAAACACGAATGAAAAGAAATATTCGCTGAAATTCGTGTCCATTCGTAGCCAATAAACCCCGTGCTGCTTATTTGTCAACAGTAGTGTACATCAGCGGCAATACTTGTCAAGTTTTTTATATGCGACACTATCTTGTTTTATCCTATAAAACCTGTCAAAAATATGAAGACGTGCGCCTTTATCACGCTTGGATGCAAGGTTAATCAATATGAGACCCAGGCCATCCGGGAATCTCTCGCGGCTAAAGGGTTTTTAGAAACTGCGCCTGAACAAGCAGCTGACCTTTATGTAATTAACACGTGTACGGTCACTTCAGCCAGTGATGAGAAATCGCGTCAATACATCAAAAAGGTGAAGCGAAAAAATCCCGGAGCAACAGTTGTTGTTACCGGCTGTTACGCAGAAGCTGATACAGAAACCATTAAAAAAATGGAAGGGGTAGACTATGTGATTACCAAGGCAGAAGAGGCACGTCTGGCTGAAATTGTAATCAGTGGCATGACAATTCTTCCCGCTCTCGATGGAATGGGTAAGGAGGAGAGTGAAAAGGGGTTTTCTGGGAGAAAATCTGTTTCCGGGCTGACCGAAGCTCCCATTTATAATCTCAAGATAAGTTATTTTACAGGTCACACGAGGGCATTCCTGAAAATTGAAGATGGGTGTGACATGTACTGTTCTTATTGCATTATCCCCTTCGTTCGGGGAGGGATCAAAAGCCGCAGACCACAGGATATCTTAGAAGAAGCAAAACGCCTGATCCAGAATGGTTACAAGGAAGTCATATTGACGGGTATTCATTTGGGAGCTTATGGCAGGGATACCCTGGGAAATCACCAATTATTGGACATTATTACCATGTTGAGTACTCTGTCAGGTCTGGAGAGAATCCGACTGAGCTCGGTCGAGGTAAATGAAATGACCAGCGATTTAATCGACCTTGCCGCACACACAAAAAAAGTATGCCCGCACTTCCATATTCCTTTGCAAAGTGGAGATGATTTTATTCTGAAGAGGATGAATAGAAAGTATACCGCATCGCAATATTTAGAGATATTGGATAATATCCGATCAAGGATTGATTTGCCGTCGTTTACTACAGACGTCATAATAGGTTTCCCGGGGGAAAAAGATATACACTTTGAAAACACCGTCAATCTCTGTAAAAAAGCTGGCTTTAGCCGGATGCATATATTCCCTTTTAGCGCACGAGAAGGTACGCCAGCGGCAAAGATGTCTGACCATTGTCAACCTCAAATCATCAAACAAAGAAAAAAAATCCTGGAAGCTACAGCAAGCATTTTTGCTTTTAATTACAAAAAAAATTTTTTAAACAGGCGTGTAGATATACTCGTGGAAGCACAAAGAGATCACAAAACGAGTAAATTATGTGGTTACTCTGAACACTATATCAAGGTTTTATTTGATGGTCCGGATATGGTTAAAAATACGGTTGTTTCTGTACAAATAGACGAAATTACCCCTTCGGTTGCAATAGGGACTTTACAATAAATGGAAAATTTAAAATATTTTATGCAATACCTTAAACACATAACGAATAAATTTTCTATCACTGTTGTTTTCGTTCTGTGGGTCTTTTGCAGTCCTTCTTCTTTCGCTCTGCCTGCCGACGATGTCATACCACTGGTGAATAGTGACTATTATCCACAGGTACACCAGGCATTGATTACCGCAAAAAAATCCATCATGTGCGTAATGTATATGGCCGACATCGATCCCAGGTATAGCCGGGGTTGGGAATATAATTTGGTCAATGACCTTATAAGTGCCCATCGGCGTGGGCTAGAAGTAACTGTTATCTTTGATCAGAATATCATGTTTTGGGAAACAGGGAAAAAGGGGAAAAAACTGGAAAGGAAAAGCGACAATGCATACGAACTGCTTAGAAAAAACGGTGTCACGGTATATTATGATAGTGACGACCGTGTTACCCATAGTAAGATAGTGGTCGTAGATGGTTATATTACCATTTTAGGCAGTACGAACTGGACATATAGCGCACTCAAGAAAAATCACGAGGCATCGGTCTTAATAAAATCGCACAGTGTGGCAGAGGCATTCCTTGAGCGGCTTAAGACAATTTCAAAATATCAGCCAGAATGACGGACAAAATAAATTTAACTATGGAGGAAGAATTAGGAAGAGCCGGTATTACTTACCAATTTTTTCTGCCCTGTTGATTTGTATTCTCGGACAACCCGTAAACAGGCTGTCCGAGAATTACTTTGAGTGCCAGACGCTATACTATATATTGACCAAGTGTATTAATATTAGACAATATACAGTATGCATTTAAGATTACTAGTGAATTCTCAGATAATCTGCAAAGGTATGACCCCATGACCCCTCGTTCGGACACTAATTAATTGACAAACTGTTATTTAAGCGTATAATAAGCGCAAAATTTATTGGTAAAAAAACAAGACATATGGTAGGGGGCATATCGGGATGCAATATCCTCAGCAGTATGGTAAAATCGGAATTTATTACAGTTTGTTCTGAATAAGTATAGAAGAAAAAAGAGATTCCATTCATTGTAATAATTGCAAATGAGCAATAATATTGGGTTATTCAAAGAAACCTTTTACAGGGAGGATGCATAATGGCAGCAAGAGACATTGTAGCAAGAGATATTATGACTAAAACTCTTATCGCAGCAAAAAGGGAGGCAACTGGTAGGCATCTGGCCGAAAAGATGTTATCCGGATTGTTTAGCGGGATGCCTGTGGTTGATGAAAATAACAAATTGATTGGTGTTGTTAGCGAGTTTGATCTTATAAGGGCTATGGATTATGGAAAACCTCTAGATAAGGTAACGGCTGAAGAAATCATGACAAAGAAACCCATCTCTGTATCAGAGGATACAACTGTGGAAGATATCATTCATATCATGACAAAACAGAATGTCATGCGGGTTCCTGTCATAAAAGATGATGTACCAATAGGGGTAGTATCGAGGTGTGATATTTTGAAATGTGTGTATGGTGTTTTAAAGCCGGAATTTATTAAGATCAGCAGCGAACGTGGGGAAGTCGAATTTTTTGCAGAAATTGCATCTTCGGAAAAGGAGACTCAGGCATAAAGTATAAAGGGTTAAGAACTTTTTCTATTCAAATCAAAGAAAAAAATCCAGGGTATAATGGCAGTGTAAGGAAGAAGTTCGAACATTGCTTTATAAAAAATCATGCGGTAAATTTTTTCTTTTGTGGATGCAGTTATTCTTTGATTTTGAACAGGGCATATATTTAAGAAGGGCGAACTGTCGTTCGCCCAACTTTAAGGCAATCACAGGTCTAATCATTTTGCAACGTTCCCGACGATAATGTCAGTTGACCAATCTTTTGTTTGAGACATTTTTCCTTCTTCATAAAATGCTTGCCCAATGTCATAAATTGAATTGTCGAATTTAAAAGGAATTTTAAACCCTTCCTCATTAATATCCGTAACAACTATCTTGCAAATAGTCCCAAAAGCTCCAAATGCAAGGTTGTAACGGGTATCCGTTTTGTCAGGAGACGTCAAACTATACCAGCCGTCAGCTTCTTTGTTTAACGTCCAATTCTGGCAAAGTCCTCCGTCGTATGATGACGTAAGCACCACGTTGTAAGGTTTATCGGCGCCTATCCAAAAGCGAAATTTATTAACGTATCTTGGCGTATGTTCACACCACATAAATATTTCAGCCTGATGGTATTTGATTACGGAAGGGGCGGAAAACCGCACTATACCCTCAATAGTTTTTCCGAAAATAGAAGACGGGTCTATTTCTTCGTGTAATAATGGTGTGGCGGTAACGCCCTTATATGTAATCTCACTTTCCACGACAAAGCGGCCATCCTCTGGTTTTTTTGGGGTAATATACTTTATCTTATATTGACCTTTTACGTCTTTGATTATTTGCTTAAACCTTTCACGTAAGACGTTTATATTTTCTGAATAAATGTACGTGCCTCCTGTTTCGAGAGCAATGGTTTCCAACACTTTTTCTTCGCTGCCAGGCCCTATCCCCAGGACGTATATGTGAACGTCTCTTTCTTTCGCTAAAGCAATAACGTGATCCGGGGTGTTAAAACTGCTATTATCAAATCCGTCTGATAAGAATACGAGCGTCTTGAAAACATTGGGGTCAGGTTTTTCAGGAAATTGTTGTAAGCCCGTTTGCACGGCATCCCAGCAGCTTGAAAAATCGCGGTAAATCTTGCCGTAACTAAAATTGTCAATAGCCTCTTTTGCCGCATTTTTATAAGTAGTAAACGCGTGTAAAAGCGCGGGTGGTTTATCTGGACGATGGAATTCTACCACTCCAACCTGATGTGTTTCGTTAAGACTGTCAATTAAATCTTTAGCGCTCAATGTCATCTTATCAATATCTTCGTTCGTTTCATACATTGACGCTGAAAAATCTAACACAATCATTACTTGTAACTGGAAATCATCCTGCGTATAGAGAAGCGCATGGCTTTCCAAATAATCGATCTCGCTCTTATTTTCCCAAATTTTTATGTTTTTCCAGTCAACCTGATCAGAATCAAATAAAATAGCGTGATTATTCTGGTCTCGTAAAGAAAATATAAATTGAACAGTGCTGGGGAACTGGTGGTCTGTTGTCTGATTTAACACCTTAAGTCCGCGAAGTGGCTGGATAATCTTTATTGGGCTGATCACGTCAAATAATTTAGGATTATTCGCATCCTCAATCCTAATAGCATAGTCATTGCCCTCCCTGATAAAATCATCCACTTCCCAGCTAAATGAGCCTTGAGCAGCTTCTTCTTTCTTGAAATTATAATTTTCTGCAATCGTTCCGATGTTTACCCCATTCGAATATAGAAAAATGTTTACACTTTCACTAACTCCGGCAGTTGCCGTCCATTCTATAGCCTTTTTATCACCAACAAAAACTGACGTTCCCGCTGATGGAGATATAAGAGTCAATTTCTCTTCATCTTTTTGCACTAATATTCGGACAACGCCATTTTCTGCATTAGTTAAAATCTTTAGTTCTGCCATAGAACTGCCATAAGGAAGGATCTCCCTATTAACTTTCATGCTGATTTTTGCAGATTCTTCTAATACAGAGCCTTTGGTAGGTTTGACTGTAAGCCAGTTTGGGAGGCCTCTGTTATCAATCTCAAACTCTAAATGTTTAACGCCTGGCCTGAAAAATCCCTCAGCCTTTGCCACATTTTTAATGGTAAACTCCATTTCCGTCGCTTTATTTCCAAAATTCAAACCTGCTGGAGATATTTCAAGGATTGGCAAGGCATCCCTGCGCAATAGAAAAATAATCAATATCGTTATAAATATTAGAATAAGAGGAATTATGACAAATTTTCTCCTCTTCTTTTCTGGAACATAACCAGCCTTTTTGCTCTGGTCTGTTTCCTTATTCACATTTTTACCAGTATTTTCAGGTGAATTCTCATCCTTAAATGACATTTTTTTCAGGCTCCTAATTTCTTGTATAGTTTGCCAAAAACAACCATTCGGTTGGAATATACTCGAAATATTATATATTTATTTCAACTATAAAACAACTTTTTATCTGTTAAAGAGTTGTTGGAATGGAAAATTTAAATATATACGTCATTAATAAGGCATAAATTTGGAGTGTCTATTTTGAGAAACTCCTATGTTTGCACGTACTAAAAATCCGGTAAATACGAATATCTTCAAATTGTTGAAAACTGTAAAATAAAGGGCAAGGTTGTTCAGTGTGCTGTTGCCACCCTTGACCGAATGGACCATCTGAAAGAAAAAAATAGGAATCAAAAAAGTACTCAAGACGCTTTTTTGCGGGCGGAAGTTTGAATTTGATGTGGAAAGAGCCGTATTTCTCACGGTGCCTCACCGTCTTTTTGCGTCAGGCTCTTACCGGTTCTGTGACAGGTGGGCCAATGGGTGGCCTCCATGTCCCAGACCCGAAGGAGGCTGAATGCAGTTTTGCGCACGTGTGTTACCGGCAATTTTGCATTTCATAACCAATCTCCTTTAAAATAAAA
>JAUQXU010000077.1 GCA_030837935.1 Candidatus Brocadia sp. | reverse complement strand
TCTGCCTGTACGTAACCGCACGCAGACAGGAAGGACGTTACAATTGTGCAGGTTAGGTTGAGTAAAGCGAAACACAACAAATTACTATTCATTCCTATTTTTACATCACATGTCCTAATACCATGGATATGATCGGGAAGTAAGACAAATAAACGAATTCTCAATGTGTGTTTCTTGGCAACATGCCTGGCCTGAATGAGTCAGAATCTGTAGCGCTGGTGATTCATCGTTCGACTGAGCTCACGACGAAGTCTCCCCCGTGTTTGGCCGACCACAAGGGACTTCGTCATGAGCGCTCAGTCGAACGATCGGCGCTACATGTTCTTCATGGTATACTATGTTTTCTCTCTTGCAGGTTATTACGTAATGTCATTATGTTAAGCGACCATTGCAGGCAAATTATCATTCTGAGAAGCGAAGCGACGAAGAATCTCATTTTACAAACCATGGGATTCTTCACTCCCGTTGGTCGTTCAGAATGACATTCTGCTTAACTTAATGACATTGGGTTATTACGGCAAAGTAAGTTGTTGGGTTTTGCTTCGTCCAACCCAACCTTATACAATACTGCAAACGGCAGAAGCAAGACTCGACTCCACGTTGTGGTTATTAGCTATTTTCTCCTGTCCTTAATTTGTGACAAAAACTGAAGCCCCAATGTTGCTAGGCGAACACCGGTGGCTGATGCAGCGACTTCTAAGATGGAGGCTGCTTTAGAGTAACCACTTAAAATTGTGTCTGCACATTTTTCATGTAACATCGGCACATAAAGCTTTGGCGAATTGAAAGCAAACTTTTGGTAATCAGCTACATGTTGCCATTGTTGAGATAGTAGGTTAGCAAATGGTTTTCCTGAGTAATTGCCCCATTCGCCTAGCGCAAGAAAATTCAACAATCTAAAGTGGACAACAAATAAATCATTTGGAGAAAGTGATTGTTCGCGAATGCGATACAAGCAATTGGCGGCAGTTTGTAAAAAATTATCAGATTTAGGCTGCACTTTGCCAGTAATAATGTCAATAAATTGATCAACCTCAAACCCTTTTATTCCATACACTGCTAAATCATTCTGCCAATTATCTAGAGGCAATGGAGCGTTTAAATCATGGCATGTCGCAGTAATAGCAACAGATAGCAACCTATGCAATAAGTCCTCTCTTTTGTCTGGAAAGCTCCAATAATCAGCCGGGAGCGGCGGGATTTCAGTTGTTGCCCACCCATCAAGCTTTTTATCTTCCATTGTTTTTATAAACTGTAGCGATTCATACATCTCAACAAACACATGAATGGCCGATGCAACATTGATATTTTTAAAAAGTGCTTGATAACTGGAATATCTTTGTGAACTTTCCATCAGAAGAGGCAGTTTTCCACCGCATCTCTCCTTTCCCATTTTAGCCAATTGAAGGCCAGTTCCTAACTTAGTATCTAAACTTCCAAGCATGCCCCAAATGGTGGGCATATCTTTGATTTCTAAGTCCTTAAATCCTTCATGCGGCTCCTGGTTACTGCAAACCCCAGGGAAGGGTTCTGCAATGCTATTTCCATTTGCATCATCCGTATGATCAATCCATAGAAGCGAGTGCCTGACGACAGCATGCAAATGACGATTTTTGAGATTATCATCGATTGGTATCGATTCTAGTTTTTTCAATACATCCGAATAAAGCGTTAACGACTCAACCTCCTTACCTTGCTTCCATCGGGCAAAAGCAGCGTCAGCTAACAGACCGACTGCCATTCGATTCATGTCTTCAGTTTGGGTGGCAACACGTGAACCAGTCAAAAAAAGGTGCTCCGCTCTCGACCAATCCCCGGTACGAGCTCGAGCTGCTGCAATGCCACCAGAGCGCGCAGCAAACATTTGCTCAATATTTGGCAATGCCCCAAACTCAAGCGCTCGTTCAAAAAGTTCTAATGCTTCAAGGTCCCGCGACAGATGGAGGAATACCTTTGCCCGTTGGTTTAGGAGGCGTGCATCATTTTTCCCAACCACTTCCTCTGCCTCATCAAGAATTGATAAGGCCGCATCTGGTGCATTACCATATTCGTCATGTATGACTGACATTGCCACGTAAGCAGCACGAACAAGTTTTGGAGCCTGCCAGGCCTGTCCAACTTTTACTGCAAAACGGAGGATAGAAATAGCTTTGCCTATATCAAGTTGGTCTTTCGAAGCATCTCTCCACCATGCGGACCCTACCAACAAGTCCGCACCCACAACGTCTGAAGTTTCAAGCGCTGCAAGAAGATAGGATCGTTTTTCAGACTCAAGGTCATTTAAAGCTTCAAGCAACTCCTTCATATCTTCTAAACCTGTAATTCGCGCTGCTTCAAAAGTAAATAGCGTTTGAGCAGGTGACAATCCAGCCAAGGATAGACCTAATGTATCCTTATCTAGCAATCGCTGTAACATATCTCCAAAATCGTCCTTAGTCCTACTAATATCAATTAAACGTGAAAGCATATCAACTGAACGACGTGGAGGAATAGGAATTTCAATGGCGAGAAGAAAGGTCAAATACGCCATGGCAGTGTTAGCTATAGCAACCTCTTCCTTTTGCATTGCGAGTACCTCACAAGTCCGATCCATAATAGCATGTGCTTTATCTATTTGCTTGTTTGCAACAGCGACACGAAATTGCGAAAGTCGCAACATGAAATCAATGAAAAGGTTTTCTCCGAATATCTGTTGTCCAGGTTCAAGAGCTATAGCTGAAAACCAAAAGACTGTATCCCCGATAGCCCGCCAAACCTCATATTTAGCAGTAATTATGGCATGTGTTACTTGGATAAGTGCTTGCTCTGATCTTGCAATGAGCGCATGGGATAGTACGGTACCTACATCAGAGGGAGATAAACTCCTTCTTCCCAATATTTCCAACGCTATTTTCTCGTGAACCGCATTTGTTTCAGCGAGCGTTAGAACTTCTTTGCCTTGATGAAGCAGGAGCGGCGATACGCGATAGCTATCTTCTCCAATTTTTTCTATCCAAGGGCCAACTAATAGATCAAAGCTTTCACCTGCAAGTGAGATTGGTGGTGGAAGTTGAGCCAAGTTGAGAGCTGTTTTACGAGAGAAATGATCTACTATTAGGCTTAGACGGTAAGCCAGAGACCGAGCCCCATGTGAAGGTATTTCATTGGAAAGCCTCCGACGTGAAGCATCCAGTTCAGGTTGCAGGTCCTCCCCTTGGAGCCATGTCATCTCTTCTACTGGCGGCCAATTCTTGCTTTGGAGATTCCGTATGCGTGCATGCACAAGCTGTGGGTGACCTTGAGTTGTTAACCAGATCACATGGCTCCATTTCTGGAGCTTCTGATTATCTTCTAAGCCATGAAGCAAGGCGACTGCTGCGACATCACTTTCATCGAGGTAGGGTACCGCTTGGTTACATTCAGGGTGTAGCCACAACTTATTAAGTAAGTCAGGCGGACAAAGAGATGGGCCTGTTATAACGACAAAACCTCCGACGTTCACCATAGAAAAAACAAGGGCAAGCAACTCCCTCTCAAATTTTGCCACCGCCCCAAAGTCAAGATCATCTAAAACGATTTGTGAGGTTAGTTCATATGTCTTGATTTCGAATGCTGCGCGACTCAGAAGATCAGCGATCTGTGCAGGTTCTCGGCCTCGAAAACAGGCCCAAGCCCATTCTCCCCCAAATTGGTCTGTAACCATGCGGGCTAAGGATGTTTTGCCAAGACCGGTACTACCACAGAGAATAATAGCTCCATGGTGTCGTAAAATAGCTGCATATTTTGCTACAAGTTCGTCTCTCGGCACCGCCCCTTGGACAAGAGGTAACGGTTTACCCAAAATACGCGGAGACTGCATTAAGGTTGTAAGGATTGACGTTTTGGCCAGCGGATGTAATTGGCTAATAATGCTACGTAACGCAGCAGCCTCTCCCTTTGGCATTGACTCCATAGTTGCTTCATCAAAAGCCATACAGAATTCCGCATAGGTCAAACGCCGATTACCTTGGGAACTTAGGAGGTCAACAATTCTTCGGAGAAGTGTGTCGAGTGCTTTCTGTGAATAATAGGAGTCTATACCTTTACGATCACCATGGTTAATAAGTCGTTCTTCAATATCTGCAATAAGCCCATCTTTTGGCTTACTGCCAGTATCCCACTGAATTCCCAAAATTAGATCTCTTCGCAGAGACCTGTCATCGCATGTTCTAAGAAACGCTTTTAGTGGTTCATCTAGCGCTAAGTCTAATAAAAAGTCCTTGATCGGTTCGACAGCAACCTGCTCATCTCTGGCAGCCATGGTCCAATAATCAATTCCTTTTCCGACCACGCCAAAGGTGATTCCTTTCTCTTGTCCTGTAATCGCAGTCGTCAGAAACCTAAATCGAATGATTCTCTCAGGGTTGCTTTGCTTGTGCCGCCAATAGTTGTTGATTGCGTCAACGACATCAACTGAACGAAGAGTTATCGACCCACTGCCTGCCGTATCTTTAACTCCCGTAACAATTACTGAATCGACCTCGTGAATATCGAAGTCTTCCGCTGCCTCTAAAAACAAAACATCTTCATCTTTGAGGCGCATCCAAGCAAGAACACTCTGATATGCTTGATACACGTAACCACGTATTGATGAAGTGGCTTCGCGAGTTTGATCATGTTCTAATAGTCGATTCATGTTTTCCATTGATATGTATTCTGAGTCCCGTTGTCCTATATTTTCCCCGAAAACTCCTTTTTGATCAAATGAGGGACACATCCTTTTTTGGAATCTACATTTATATAAAAAGAATATTTCTCAGGTATGCAAAAGATAGGTATCCCAACAGAAAATTCGTTTGAGAAAAAACCCAATTTGCGAATGATTGTCTTCTTGCCCCAACTGCCAAAAACAAATAATCAAGTATTTAAGGAATGCAATGAAAACCCTGTTCTTCTGTCAATTGAATTTGAGTACGTACCATATTAGCCTCCTGTGATTACAGTATTGGCACAAAGATAGCAGATTTAACCAGGCATGTCAAAAGGGCATATTGTTACTTCTAAAAAGTAAACGGTCATTTTTTTCGGTAAGTTTTTCGAACTACAAAGACACAACGAGCACAAAAAAAGAATGGAGACTGTTTTGTAACATTTTAGCCGTTTGAAAAATTGCCTTTAAATAAACCGCCACTGCTTGTTCCCAAACTCCTGTTTGGGAACACAATTGCATAGAAACTGAGTTTCTTGTCCATTACACTCCCAAACAGGAGTTTGGGAGCGAGCAGTTGAAAGATATTTTCAAAAAGCTAAATTGTTACACTATTTTTATACAAGGTTTTTAAAACAATCCCCTCAGTCCCCCTTAACAAAGGGGGATATAGGGGGTTGTTTCCTTTGGCAATGGGGATTTGATTGCGGCTATGCTGCGTTAGGATATATCATTACCGATACTTCAAAAACAAGATATATCACATCACCTATGCCCTTGCCGAGGGTGATTCAATGGCATGTTTACCTTCATCAGACTGCCGAAAACAATCAATTAAATTAGGCCTTCGGCGACTTGTTATCTGTAGAGCGA
>JAUQXU010000076.1 GCA_030837935.1 Candidatus Brocadia sp. | reverse complement strand
AACAGGTTCATCTTCTAAGGGGATTTTCTTTTTTGCAGGACCTTTTAATTCTGGAAGTTCACCGATGTCCTTACCCGCCACAAGGGCATCCTTTTTCCCTTCATATTCTTCGGCAGAGATAATCCCTTCCTCTTTAAGCTCCGACAATTTCGTAAGTTTTTCGTGCAAGTCTTCGATATTTATTGCGGATTCTTCATCAGTTGTTACACGCCTTGATTTCTTTTTGTTTTCTGCCAAGGAAACCTTTTTAGGAGGAAGAGATTTTTTTTCTGTGTTAGAGTTCCACTCCTCTTGAACAGATTTATTTAACTCCTGTTCTCCAACTGTTTGAGATTTGACCGCAGAAGTTTGGATTTCTTCATCCGTGGATTCTTTTTCTGATGATGCTTGATTTCTTTCAGTAGCCTTTTCAGATTTTTTCATTGCAAGCCTTTTTTCATCTTTCACACCACGATCGGGTTTCTTTTTTCCCTTGATAGTTTTTTCATCTCTTCCGTCAAATGGTGGAGAAAAGATAGAAACAGCCATAAATGGTTCGCCGCCCGTATTAAGGAATTTGTGTACAGTTTTACTAGGAATTTGCAAAATAGAACCGGATTTTATTAAATATCGCGTTCCGTCGAGTGTGGCAATACCACTCCCTTTTTTAACATAGATAACCTCATCATGCCGTTTGTGGTAATGCGGATGCAGTTCTCCATTTTCACGTATTTGAACAAGGTGCATGCTTGAATTTTTATTTTCACCCACATCTGTTATCTTTATATCTTCATTTTCACCAAGAGGATTTTTATTTGCAACCTCTTCAATGTTTTGTACGTTAGAGGAAAAGACCTCAGGGAACTTGGTGGGGTGCTGGAGAGATTCTACAAAATTAACAGGATAATATCTTACTGTTGTACAACCAATAAGGATGAGGGATAATATTAAAAGTGGAAGCCCACAAAAGATTTTTATAGTGTTCATTATCAAAAAATTATAATAAAGATAAATTTTTTCTTAAATGAATTTAAAAAAATAATACGCCAGACGTGTGATAATAATTAAGGAATACTCTTTATGTTATGTTTGAAATCCCAATGCAATCAAATTAAAGCAAAAGATATATGGTATTGCAAGTGCGTATTTATGATTGCTCCAATCTTTTGTTGAAAAGCACCATGTATTCTCCAAATAACATCGTTGACATTTCGTAAATTTATTTCTACTATTAACCTGTATGAAGATAAGCAAAAGCAGAAGATTATTTCTTAAAAAAACGTTGCAATTAGGCAGTAGTATTTATGCTTCCACTATAATTGGGAAATATATTACGAATTATCCAATTCCTATTACATGTGGCGGAGATATATCCGCACTTATACCTTCTACGATAGTTATTGGCCGTGATGACAGTTTATTTGCAGAGACGGGAATTGTAAAAGAAACTTTGGTTTCACGCTTAATTCACAAAGCGGTAATGCAATTAACCAACACACCATCACAAGAAAAGGCATGGCGAACCCTTTTTAAACCTAATGACGTTGTCGGCCTAAAGTTAAACTGTCTATCCGGTAAGACAATGTCTCCTCATATTGCGGTTGTGGAATCCGTTATACAAGGTTTAAAGCTAGCAGGCGTTAAAGATAAAAACATAATTATTTTCGAGCGGTTTAATCGGGAATTAGAAACTGCTGGATTTCGCATCCGGCGTGCGACTGAAGGAATCCGATGTTTTGGCACAGATGAGCTTCCGGGTGGAGGCTATGAAGCCGAACCACAACTAGCTGGTAGTGTAGGAACATGTTTTAGTAAAATAGTCTCACGTTTATGTACAGCTATTGTTAATGTCCCTGTCCTGAAGGATCACGATTTGGCAGGTATAAGTGTGGCAATGAAGAATTTTTTTGGTGTTATTCATAATCCGAATAAATATCATGGGAACAATTGTAATCCTTTTGTCGCAGAATTAAATACCCATCCCTATATTGCAGATAAAGTGCGACTGATTGTTTGCGATGCACTTCTGGCACAGTACCATGGAGGGCCAGGTTACAAACCCCAGTGGACGTGGAATTATAATGGAATTGTTGTTGGCAGAGATCCTGTTGCCCTGGATCAAATTTGCCATGGTATTATTGAAGAAAAACGGAAAGAAATAAAGCTTCCGTCTTTAAAACAAGCAAATCGAGAACCAAAATACATCTCCACTGCTGCAACATTAGGATTGGGTATAGACGAACCTTCTAAAATTAATTTAATTCATGCATAGGAATTAAACGCGTGAGCGCTAGAAAGATGTAACACGTAAAATCTGTTGAATAATTACGTATTGTTTGTTATCATCTTGAGCGTCAGTAATTTTTTTAGTTTTCGAGACTTTCTGCTGAACTTTTGTGAAAAACCGATCCACAAATTATAATCAAGGTCATGTCATGGTACATGGCCTTTTTTTATGTAAAAAGATAAGGATGCAACTCTATAATATTTTAAAAGTGCTTAATTAAGGAAACAAGATGCCATCATCATTTACAGAAGAACAGATAAAACGATATTCACGGCATATTATCCTCCCGGAAGTAGGTGGAAAGGGACAACTAAAGCTTTTACATGCAAAGGTATTTTTGGTGGGCGCAGGAGGTCTTGGCTCGCCTGCCGCATTTTATCTTGCCGCAGCAGGAATAGGCAAGATAGGTATTGCCGACAGTGATTGCGTGGATCACTCGAATCTGCAAAGGCAAATTCTTCATTCTACCAGCGATATCGGGCGCTCCAAAGCGATCTCTGCCAAGGAGACGCTGGAGGCATTAAATCCAGATGTTGAGGTTGTTCCTTATACAGATCGTCTCAGTTCGGAAAATATCACGGAGATTATCAAAGATTATGATGTAATCATTGATGGGGCTGATAACTTTCCTACTAGGTATCTTGTGAATGATGCCTGT
The DNA here is from genome assembly GCA_030837935.1 of Candidatus Brocadia sp. GTDB lineage: Bacteria > Planctomycetota > Brocadiia > Brocadiales > Brocadiaceae > Brocadia. The sequence continues at coordinate 5,223 of JAUQXU010000076.1, read as the reverse complement.
GTATTCCTCAAAAAACCATTATCTCATGGCTCCATTTTTAGGTTTGAAGGGCAAGTTACTACCATTGTGCCATTTGATGGACCCTGTTACCGCTGCTTATACGAAACACCTCCCCCGCCGGGTTTGGTGCCTTCATGTCAGGAAGCTGGGGTGCTGGGGGTTTTGCCCGGCGTGATTGGTTCTATTCAGGCTACAGAGGTGGTGAAACTTATTCTTGGCAAAGGGGAGATATTAAAAGGGAAATTGCTCATATACGATTCCTTAAATATGGACTTTAAAAAAGTCAAGATACACAAAAATCCCAATTGCCCTTTGTGTAGTGATAAGGCGACAATAAAGGAACTTATTGATTACGAAGAATTTTGTCAGGTTCGCAATTAATAGACATGCAAAAAAAGTTTTATTCGTGGCGCTTAATAATGACGAAAGGAATGACGAAATGCGTATAAAATTGGATTTACGATATATAGGGATTGTGACATTGTTTGCAATTACGACTCTGTTTTTGAACGCTGTTATAAGTGCCATCGGTTCAGAAAAACTTCATGCAGGGGAAGGCATTGCCAAAGCACAGACAGAGGTGAAGAATATATCTGCCAAACAGGCCAAGGAATTAATCGAAAAGGGAAATGAAGTGTTCATATTAGATGTGCGAACAAGGGAGGAATACAACGAGTTTCATATGAAGGGGGCCAACCTTATTCCTATCCAGGAACTTGAACAAAACATCTCAAAGATTCCCAAAGATAAGAAAGTGATTGTTCACTGCGCAAAGGGGAAACGTAGTGCCAAGGCATGCGAAATATTAAAAAATAAAGGATTGAAAGAGTTGTACAATGTGGACGGTGGTATTAATCAGTGGAAATCAGAGGGGTACCCTGTTGAAAAGCCGTAGGAATCACCGGTTCTCATCTTCACTTCTGGCTGATATTATGAAAATGCCGATGCGAGGAAAAACAATTTTTTATCATTCATCCAGTTAGAAGTACTGGTTCCCAAGTGATCTAAATAAAGGGCACCTATTGTTAAAGATGTCCGTCTGAACAATGTGTCCCACTTTCTTTCGCACCAGCGGAGACAACATTTTGAGGAGGAAGAATTTGGTTAACTTGTCCAATCAAATGCGACCAGCCAAGTTCCCCCCCGAAGTCGAATTGCTCCTTTATTGTGCTCATCCCCAGAGAGACGCCACGCGAGCGGAGCAGATAAAGTTGTTAGTCCGGTCCGGTATAAACTGGGAATATCTGATTCGGTTAGGGCGACGGCATGCACTGACATCGCTCCTTTATTGGAATCTGAACACGACCTGCCCGGAATCCGTCCCCGGTGATATTCTGCATCTCCTTGAACGCCGTTTTAACATTAACGACTTTCGCAACCGCTTCCTGACTAAGAAACTCATAAAGCTGCTCAGTTTATTCAGGACGCACAAAATACTCGCCGTGCCATACAAAGGGCCTGATCTGGCCGCGCGAGCTTATGGAAATGTGTCGCTGAGGGAGTTCCGCGACCTTGATATCCTGATACCCAAAAGAGACGTCTTGCAAGCAAAGAACCTCCTCACTGCCCATGGATACCGGCTCCGGGATATTTCTGCAGCTCAGGCTCAAGAAGCAGCTTATCTCAGCGAGGATTACGAATATCGTTTCGTACTCAATGACGACCAGTTGAATGCCGGCAATGACCGCGGATTCTTCTTCCATGTTGTTGTAGGTTTGCACTGGAGAGTCACGCCCAAAAAGCTGCCTTTCCCGTTTGAAGCCATGCGGGTGTGGGATCATCTCGTGGAGGTTCCTCTCGATGGAGTTGCGGTACCTAGCCTTGCACCAGAAGACCTCCTCTTGCTCGTCTGCCTCCACGGTACGAAACATCGCTGGGAACGATTGGCATGGATCTGCGATATCGCCGCCCTCATGAGCGTGCATCAGGGAATGGACTGGGATTGGGCAGTAAAACAAGCCGTGAAGTTAGGGGGAGCACGCATGCTATTCCTCGGGCTCGGGCTTGCTCATAGTCTCTTAGACACATCTCTTCCACAGAAAGTCGTGCGAAGAATACAGACCGACTCTGCCGTTCAATCCCTTCTTGCTGAAGTAAATCAACATCTTTTTCTCTCTGATACAAACGATCAACATGAAAACTTTGAAGAAGCGCTCATTTACTTCTTGAGGGCAAAGGAACGCTTTCGGGACAGAATAAAAGCTTATCGCCATTTAGGTCTCCACTACCGTTGGGTGACGTCATATGCAATCGACCAGGCAGTACTGCAACTCCCCCCGTCGCTCAACATTCTTTACCATATCTTCTGGCCACTCCGGTTCGTCGGCAAATATGTAATGAGTTCAGCACGGTATTTTTTGCGACGATTCTCTGATGCTTAAAAGGACTGCTCTGGTAAACGCTATTCGAGTCTAGAGTTTTGAGTTAGACGGGAGGAGAAAAGTGAGACTCATGTTGCGCAAAACTTCTCTGATGTTCAATTTAACTGAAAAATGAAGAAAGCTTGCAATCGTTCTTCATTTTTGTTTTAATTTCACCTCAAAGGGAAAAAGCCATTTTCTATCATCTCATCTAATATGATCTATTTAGATAACGCAGCAACGACATTTCCAAAACCAGAAATTGTATATAAAACAATGGATACCTTTTACAGAACGCTGGGTGCTAATCCGGGTCGCTCAGGACATCGGATGGCAGTGGCTGCTGAAAAGGAAATCGAAGATACCCGCACTATCATTGCAAAGTTATTTGGTATCAAAGATTCCAGGAGGCTTATTCTTACGTTTAATGCCACTGACGCCATTAACATGGGGATTAAAGGACTACTCAAACCAGGCGACCATGCCGTTACAACCTTTCTCGAACATAACGCCGTGTCTCGTGCCCTCAATGGGCTTGAAAAGAAAAAGATAATTACTGTAACCAAGGTTAAAAATTCTCAAGAAGGTCTTATTGATCCAGACGATATCAAAAATGCCATCACATCCAAAACCCGATTGATTGTTATGGCGCACGCCCCTAATGTCCTTGGTGTGATTCAGCCGATCCAGGAGATTGGCAGGATTGCAAGAGAAAAGGATTGTGTTTTCATGGTGGATGCCGCTCAAACGGCAGGGGTGTGTGAAATAGATGTTAATGAAAACTTCATTGACTTGCTTGCCTTTACAGGACACAAGGGCCCATTAGGACCAACGGGAACAGGAGGCCTATATGTAGGAGAACGTTTAACTTTAGATCCATGGAGGGAAGGGGGGACGGGTTTTGAGCCTGCATCACTGTCTCAGCCTGAAGAATTGCCTTTCAAATTGGAAAGCGGTACACCCAATACCATAGGGATTGCTGGTCTGAGGGCGGGCATCGAATACATTTTATCAAAAGGTATCAGCACCATCAGAACGCATGAACAAAATCTGACCAGCAAACTCATACATGCATTCAAACATGATCAGCGGTTTGTCTTGTACGGAGCTACAGATATAACCAAAAAGGTAGGTATTATCTCGATAAATGTAAAAGGATTTAAACCCGCGGAGATTGGTGCAATTCTCGATCAATCCTTTGATATCGCTGTACGTCCTGGTCTTCATTGTGCCCCTTTTGCACACCAGATGATGGGGACATTCCCAGACGGTACCGTAAGAATAAGTCCCGGATGTTTTAACACAGAAAACGACATAGACCAACTCATAACGGCACTCAATGCAATTGCAAACGAAAAGATATAACTGATCATTTCCCAAAATCGATATCTTTGCAACCAACGGGTCGTTCATAAAGCAAATTTTGACTAACCAGAAAGCACGGAACTGCAGGCATCCTTTTTTATTGAATAAAGTCATAAATGAACGTAAGATATTTTTATGTCTGACAAAAAGGACTATTACGAGATATTAGGGTTAAACAGAACAGCATCGAAAGAAGAAATAAAAGCTGCCTACCGAGCCTTGGCAAAAAAATTTCATCCCGACCTTAATAAGGATAACCCAAAGCTCGCTGAAGTAAAATTTAAAGAGATATCTGAGGCATACGAAGTACTCATCGATGAAGATAAAAGGGCCAGATATGATCAGTACGGACATGCAGGAGTTGCGTCTGATTTTGGTAAAGAAGGATTTACCTGGCGCGATTTTAGTCATGTCAGTGATCTGGAAGATATTTTTGGGCATGACATTTTTTCTGATTTCTTTGGCCGTGGTAGTATCTTCAGCGATTTTTTTGGCGCGCGCAGGTGGGGTTTCGGTCAACCCGAAGAATATGTTAAGCGTGTGCAGGTTGAAATTACACTTGAACAAGCATATCGGGGCATCAGCACAGAAGTAGCCATTCCTCACATGGAGATCTGCGCAGAATGTAGCGGATCAGGAGCTGCGAAAGGCACAGTACCCAAGACGTGCACGAATTGTAAGGGAAAAGGGGAAATGCAACAGGAACAATTGCAGGGATTTGGCCGGATTATCAAGATCGGCGCCTGTCCCATTTGCAGGGGTCGGGGTAAAATTATTGATCATTCATGTCTTAATTGCCATGGGAGTGGTGAAGTACAAAAATTGGATAAAATCAATGTCAAGATACCGCCAGGAGTGGATAACGGAACGACCTTAAAGGTGACAGCTGATAAGGCTGGCGGGAGATTGAAGGAAGATATTTACGTAAGTCTCTCTGTACAACCTCACCCAATTTTCCATAGACAGGGGAGTGATATTTATATGGAAAAGACCATCAAATTAACAGAGGCCGTCTTAGGTTCAAAGGTTGAAGTACCTACGTTAGATGGAAATGCCCTGATGAAGATCCCCCCGGGGACGCAAACTGATACCCTCTTCAGGCTGAGGGGTAGTGGTATGCCACATCTGAAAGGACATGGTTGCGGTGATCAATATGTGCGGGTAATTGTACGCATCCCCAGAAACTTAACAAAAAGACAGAAGGAATTACTGGAAGAATTTCAAACAATCGAAAGAGAAAAAGGAAATACATGAAAAATCGGGATTTCTTGACAATTATAAATAAAGGTTTTGTTAATGCAGGGCGGTATTTTGTAGCAGTAGCCTCTATTCTTACGATTTTGGCCTCTGGTTTATTGATCTTTTCAGGGGTTTGGGAGTTTGTGAATGGTATTCCAGACATTTTAAATTTTTTGTTTAATCATGACGAACATCGTGTAGAACTCTCTGTGCACTTTATTTCTGCCATAGATTTGTTTATGGTTGCCGTGGTGATGTT